>CAJUJU010000013.1:65168-71433 GCA_910586835.1 uncultured Acetatifactor sp. | reverse complement strand
TTCACTCATTCCGGCTCAAAATGTCGGAATAGTCAAAACATCGGTATAGTCGACGCCATTCCGTTATCGTAATAGTGTGGATAACGGTTCCCCTTACAGCAATGTTGTGTTGTACCAACTGTCGAAAAAGTATGTCATAACAGACGAAAATATTTTGCAATATGTTAATCGAGAGTTAAAGGAAAATAATTATTATATGCCGCAAGACAAAATTAATAAAGCATTTTCGGAATTGATAGAAATAGGACTTGTTGTAATTGAGAATGGCAGATATGAGGTAACAGAAAAATTGGTGGTTGAATAAAAGAGATCTGCCCCTCTGACTACGGGTAAAGCCGGGAAAGGAAGGATTGCTTATGAGTGATTATGAACTGCTGACGGTTGTTCTTCGATCTTGATTTGGCGATGCTTAAATAGACGGTGGGGATTTGGTCGGCGGGAATGGATTTGCATTTGTACTGCCGCTTTTTCGGGTTATACTTGGGTGCACGGAACTGCCGGTGCTTTATCAGCATGTCAGGAAGGAGGCAAAAGAGGGCGGAGTGAAGGTGTATGATCCGCTGGAGGAGGTGATTGGAATGCTGAAAGAAAAGAAAAATTTCTATTGCATAAAGGAATAAAATATGCTACGCTGATAACAGATTATCAATCAACACATCAAGCAGGACATTCTGTTTCCAATACCAATATTGGTTTCACTGAAATCAGATTTTTTATCACGAATAAACCCGGTTTGAAATTGCTCATCAGAGCAGCAGAGAAAATAATATGGTACAGTCGCTGTGTCGGGACTATGAGGTATGTTTTATTCCTATACGGCAGGCTCTGAAGGAGTATTTCGGCGGGAGTGTCGGAATTGCTTATGATGTGAAGATGAAAAGGTAAATCTATGATGATAAGACTGATCTGCGAAAGGAGAAACGTGTATGACAGACAGCGATAAGTTGGATCTGATTCTTTCAAGGCTTGATAAAATATCCGGGCTGGAGAAAAAGGTTGAGGATATCAATAATGATGTGCAGAATATTCAGGGTGAGATGCAGAATTTAAAAGGTGAGATGCAGGATATAAGAATTGAAATGCAGGACATGAAAGGTGAAATGCATGACATAAGAAGTGAAATACAGGACATGAAAAGTGATATACAGGATCTGGGGAAAAATATTCAGGTAATCGACAAAAGAGTGAGGCGTCTTGAAACGGGACAGGCAGAAATAAGAAAAGAACTTTATGGGACCAACCGTAAAATTGCAGATACCTATAACCTTGCACTTGACGCATGGGGAGAGGGAATTGAAAACAAATCCTGGATGGAAGGAAATACATAAAAGCAAAGGAGGTTCCAGCTGCTGACAGTCAAAGGCTCAGAAGACAGCAGCAGCTTGGAAAATATCATAGTTCATGAGAGAATTTTGTTCTCGGATCGTGCCACATTGAGATAGCTGTATATAGAGCAGATATCGTAAAGAATCGTCTCCCGTGCGTCGGGGTCGGCTTTCATCTGCTCCCAGTCATCAATCAGGCAGTAGTGTACCATACCGTAGTATTGTCTGCCGTCCTCGCAGATTCTGTGTTCTTTCCCCTTTTCACTCTGGCCGGGCCAGTAGCCCACATATCCGTAGGTGTAGTAAAAGCCGCACCAACGGGAATGTTCCTGAGCCGCAAGGGATTCCAGCAGAGGATTTTCCTGCAGCAGCCGTGCCAGCTCCTGATAATCCTTTCCCTGGGACAGGAGCTCCTTTTGGGGAGGGAGGGCGGGGAGCAGAGACAGTAAAGCGGACATATAGGGCAGGCTGCGTACCTGTGCCCGGTTGGATTCTTTTTTCTCAAAGTTCAGTTTGGACCACAGCTCTTCAGAACCGGGGAGAGTTTTGCCTTCCGGGTTTTGCCGCAGGGCGGCATAAGCCGCGTTAAATTTTCGGGCTTCCTCCTCCAGATGGAAGCGGGTCACATTCCGGTGGGTCAGAATTCGCTTTTCGGTTCCGAAGTCCCGCAGGATATAGCCGGGCTGTCCTCCGTTTCTCTCCTGAACGGTGAGATAGCGGATGATGGAGCCGTTGATTTTCATTCGCACGGCCACGGGTACATCTCCGGTGAAACAATATTCTTCTTCCCGCAGCCTGCGGGATATTCTGAAGTATCGGCACAGCTTTTCCAATGCGTGGATACTTGCGGACTGATTGGAAAAACAGATCGCTGCATAAGTCACAGGAGGCAGCTGGTTCAGTCTTTGTTCCACTGTGGTACTTTCGATTTCGCAGGCAATGTAATGAATGCGGCACAGCTTGTCTGCCCGGGGATACCTGGCGTTTATGATATCCCGGCATCGGTCCGGGTTGCTGTCGATAATGGTGATACGCAGCATTTCATAATTCTTTACCTGCGAATGACAGCTGATCCGTCCCATAAGCAGAGCTTCCTCCATCACGGCCTGTCCGTATCGGCCAAAGCCTGCGATCAGAAGATGGGGGTTGGGAAGCAGCTCCAGTATTTTATCTGCCTGCAGAACTCCGGCATTTAACTGTCCGGCGGCCTGATCCAGGCAATTGCGGTACATAGGCTCTTCCCGGAACAGGGCCGCGGCGGCAATTTCCGGCATGCTGAACAGGTTCAGGTCAAACAGTTTTCCGCCGGTATACTCATCATAATAATCCGTAATAATGCGTTTCATGGATTTATCTTCACAGCGAAGGGAACAGAGGCGTGCCTTCCTGTCTCCGGGCTTTTGAGGGGGTATCTCCATGAGTTTTCTCAGCAGGATAAAGTTTACGGTGGCATCCTCATAAAACAGGATGATTTCATCGCATCTGCCTAGCCATTTCTGCATCCATTTTTTCTCAGCGTTACCATTGTCATCGTCCAGCAGATTCTTGTGCCATACCAGAATATGCTTTTTTTCCAGTGACAGACGCTGCTCCTGCTCCGGCGGATTTTCTGTCACCAGCATGAGACGTCGTCGGTTTGTGTTGTCCTCCTGCAGAAGGTTATAGAGAAAAGCTTCGCTTTCCCTGTTATGACCGAAGACCATGATCTGCTTTTGACAGCGGAAGATTCGGGTCAGGATTTCCAGACGATGGCGAAGCAGGGCATCCAGCATTCGAAACAGCCAGTAAGCCGTACACAGCGGAGCCGTCCACTTGGCGATCTCATAGAATACGGGGGTTGCCGCGCCTGCGTTGACGGTAGGGGAAAAGGCATACAGTTTGGCGGCACTGAACAACACTGCGGACCAAAGCCTGTCGGAAGATACGCCTTCCACATATTGTGTATAATACTGATAGCTTCCTGATATGGCAAGAAATGTGACCACAGCCGTAAATCCCAGACTGATCGGATTTTTGTATTTTTCAAAGAATTTCATGTGCGGGTATCCTCTCATTTCCATGTTTTAGCTTGGCAGCAGGGATAGTCAGGAATCGGTATTCTCCGACATTTCCATCACCATTACTTTGGAGGCCCGGGCCGGGATCAGCAATTCCTTTTGTTCCAGCCGGCCGCTTTCGTCGTCTGCCTTTCGGAGTACTACAACAAAATAATCCTCCTCTTCACCGATTCCGAACCGGATATTACTGTATTCCTCATAGTTGTGGCAGGGAGTTCCGTTGACGGAAATGATTACGTCTCCGATCAGATATTGTTCGTTGCGGGGACGATCCGGCTCATAGCCTGCCACCAGCAGTCCGTAGTCGATGCCTGTATTACTGATGTTTCGGATCAGACGGACGGCGGCGGCACAGTATTCCTCTGCGTATTCATCCTCTTCCCGGGTCTTTTCGCGGTAGGCATCTATGCAGAGAACGGCGTCATCATACATTCCGATGGATAAGAAGCGCAGCATCTTTCCCCACAGAATTGCCGGTTCATCCTCTGCGGCAGGGGCAAACTTCTGCCTTGCCTCTTCCTTTTTTTCTTCCAGCTGGCGCTGCAGATCTTGAACCTGTGCCTTCTTTTCGCCAAGAAGCTGGCTTTTTCCATCCAACTCTGCCACCCTTTTTTCGGCTTCTCCGGGGGACAGGCCTTCTGCAACCAGCTGACGCACTATTTCGGATCGGTTCTGCAGCAGCGCTATATTTTCATTGCCCAGCTGACCGGCGATCCGGTTCATGGCCTTCTCGATGGCAGTCCAGCTTTTCTCTGATCTGCTCTCCAGGTCGGCGGCATCGGAAAGCCAGTCTGCAGACTGCAGGGGAGAGTAGTACAGGTCGGGCAGAAAACCATATTTGAACTCTTTCAGAGCCGATTCATTTGTCACGGGCAGAAGCAGAAGATTTGTGGCGTAGGCGACAACCTTCATTTCCTCATCAAGGATTTCCCGATAATTTTCCAACATGTTTTCCTGTGTTTTCAGATCAAAGCAGGACTGGGGATCTGTTAGAAATTCCATAAAATAAATGCTGTCTACAGCGTTGTCGATGAACGTTTCCAGATAATCGTGCATGGCGGCGGCATCCGCAGGCTGGAAACGGGAGTTTTGGAGCTGCTGCCGCAGGCTCTCCGTCATCAGGCTGTCCTCGAGATCAATCTGGTAAAGCCGCCGCCGGTTCGTCTGCAGCTGTGCCAGCAGGGAGGAATAGTCAGCTGTTTCATAGTGTGCCAGATATTGAGAGCAGGAATGATAAACCTCATCCAGATATCCGGCGGCCTGTTCCAGCTGTGTCATATTCTTTTCCACATAATAGATCAGTTCATTGGTCAGATTTCTGTCTCTGGCGGTTCGGGGATAATTGTTGAACTGTTTCCAGAGCAGAAATCCAAGCCCTGCCGCCAAAGCCAGGATCAGCATACCGGTCAGAATCAGTCTTTTTCCATGCCTGAGACGATGCAGGATCAGTCCTCCTTTGTCGGGCCGAGACTTTAAAAAGCCGGTCAATTTTTCCAGAAAGGCGTCAAAGAACTGGAAGTTGGATTCCACACCGTTTTGGTAGCGCAGTTTTTCGATAGATTCGGGCAGCTTTTCCGGAAAGGAAAAGTTTCGCAGCATCACGGGTATGATGTTTTTGTTTTTTGCCATTGCATGCTCTATCTCTGCCCGGACCCAGTCATCTTCCTGAGCGCAGCGCTCCAGTGAGCCGGGGGACAGGATCAGCAGAAAGTCAGTGCATTCGTCAATCACCGAAAAAAGACCGGCGTCAAAAGCGCCTGAGGCAAGGGCTTCCACATCCAGAAATACACGGTAGCCCCGTTGGGTCAGTTGGTCACGAAGGATTCTGGCCGTGGATTCGCCGCCGTCCCGGCGGTAGGACAGGAAGATATCATATTTTTTTCCCATACGTTCCCCCTTTGCCTGAAAGTTTCTCTTTTACGATGCTGCTTCAGTGTCGCAGCCATTTCTCTTTTATTAGAACTATTTTAGCATAATATTCGCTTTGAAACAAATGAAAAGAAAAAAGTGTATTGACATACAATATTATATAGTGTATAGTATCAGCAGTAACAATATTATATGCTGTATAATATTATAAAAGAGCAAGGGAGTGACGACATGATATTTAACACGGGAGCCGCTCTCCTGGATGCCATTGTGCTGGCTGTTGTGTCAAAGGAACCGGACGGAACCTACGGCTATAAGATCACGCAGGAAGTCAGGCAGGTGATAGAATTGTCGGAATCTACACTGTACCCGGTTCTGCGGAGACTGCAGAAGGATGACTGTCTGGAAGTCTATGACATGGAGTGTGCGGGAAGAAACCGCAGGTATTATAAGATCACAAGCAGCGGCTGGGCGCAACTGAGGCTCTATGAGGGTGAATGGCGGCAATATTCCGACAAGATTACGGGCTTGTTCGAGGGGAGGATTTAGGGAATGAACAGAACGGATTTTATGACACAGCTGGAGTATCTGCTCCAAAGTATTTCCCCTTCCGAGAGGGAGGAAGCTCTGCAATACTATAATGATTATTTTGATGATGCCGGGGAGGAAAACGAGCAGTCGGTTATTGAGGCGCTGGGAAATCCGGCACGGGTGGCCGAGAACATCAAACGAGACCTTCCCGGAAGCGCAGGGGAGAGTCCGCGGGCGAAGGTTACAGCCTCGGACAGGGCGGTGGTAGAGTACGGCAAGACAGATTCCGCTGAGGCGAAGTCGTATTTTGAAGACGAAACCCTGCTGCGAAAGGAGCCTTTGACGGCAGGGGGTACATCCGGGCAAGGGGCAGCCTTTGATCCGGGAGAGGACGGCAGATCCGGCGGAAGCGGCAGTTTCATTCAAAACAGCAGATCCGGTTTGAAAGAAGGCTCCGGCCGGGGAGGTATTTCAGGCCGGGCC
>CAJUJU010000013.1:0-65068 GCA_910586835.1 uncultured Acetatifactor sp. | reverse complement strand
GGCATGGCAGGTATGGGAGAAAGCTCCGATCAGGGAAACGGGTCAGGCCGGGCCGGCATGGCAGGTATGGGAGAAAGCTCCGATCAGGGAAACGGGTCAGGCCGGGCCGCTGTGTCCGGTTTTGGGGAAACCTCGGGCGGGAATTTTGGCCGGAAGGAAACCTCTGACTATGGAGGCGGGGCCGGTAAGCCCGGGAAGAGCGGAATGGCAGGCTGGCTGATTGTATTGATTATTATAGGGCTGATTTTTGGATCGCCTGTATTCATAGGAGTGCTCAGCTTATTGTTTGGGTTGCTGATCACCTGGTTTGCATTTATCTTTGCGATTGGGGTAGCGGCACTGTGCCTGTTTATTGTGCTGGTTGCACTTTTGGTTGTGGGAATCCAGTGTATGTTTGTGGATCCGCTGGTGGGAATCGCTTTGATCGGCGCAGGAATGGTGTGCGGCGGGATCGGCATCCTGTTTTTGATGCTGACAGTTGCCTTGACGGGAATCGTAACACCGGCCATATTCAAAGGAATGGGCCGTCTGTTTCGGGGCTTCCCGCGCCATGACAGAAAAAAGGAGGAGACAGTATGAAAGGGTTTATGAAAGGATGTGCCATCGCGGCACTGATTCTGGTAATAGCAGGTATCATTCTCGGCACGGTGGCAAGTACGGCCAGGGGCAGGAACACAATCTCTGAAGTCGTGGAATCGGTGACGGGAGGAAGGGTCAGGTTAAATCTGAATGCGGCTGCGGACGATTTTGGCTTCACGATAGGAGATTGGGACTGGCTGGACGAGGTGGATTACGAGATAGATTCGTATCACGGGTTTGACAAGGAATATGATATTCAGAAGGGTGATGTATCAAAATTCAGGCTGGAGGGCGAAATCACCTCTCTGGAAATCGAGGCGGGAGGCTGTTACTTTGCGGTGAAGGAATCCGGCGACGAGAATTTTTATGTGGAGGCAGAGAAGGTGGGCAAGTTCCAGGCTTATGTGAAATCCGGAATCTTGCATATCAATACTACCACCAGCGAGAAAAAATGGAGCGATCTGAGTAAAAGCAAGGTAGTTCTTTATGTGCCTGCAGGCTGCCGCTTTGAAAGAGCCGAGATGCAGCTTGGCGCCGGTGCGCTGGACTTTCCCGGGCTGCAGGCATCGGAGGCATCCCTTGAGGTGGGAGCAGGACGCATCACTTCCACGGGAATCACAGTGTCAAATCTGGAGGTCAGCGTTGGGGCAGGGCAGATCGAGCTGAAGGATATGGATGTATCCGAGCTGGAGGCTTCTGTCAGCGTAGGTGAGATGGTGGCGGAGGGCGAGATACGTCAGTCCCTGACGGCGGAGTGCGCCATGGGCAATTTTGAGCTGTTGCTTGCGGGCGCTCAGGAAGATTATAATTTCAACCTGAGCGGAGCCATGGGCAACGTGTCGCTGGGCGGTGAAGGCTATGGCGGCTTTGCCACGGAGCGCAGGATAGACAACGGGTCCGACAGACAGATAGAGGTGGAGTGTTCCATGGGCAATGTGAGCATACAGTTTGAGAATTGAGCTCCCATCCAAACCAAAGTGAGGAACATTATGGATTGTTCTTTCCTTTTCCGGCGCTTTCGGATCCCGGGGTGACACTGACGAACAGGCCGGACTTTTTCAGGGCGGGACGCAGCGCGAGATAGAACAGGGAGGCCAGTACCACTGCCAGCACTGCGTTTACCGCGGTGACGCCCATGTTGATCTTTGCCAGATTGGCCGCCAGATCCTGGGGGATGCCCAGCAGATAGGACTTGTAAAAATATCCTACTACGGGATCGGCAATAATATTGAATCCCATGCCGCATGCGCTGGCTAAAATGGTCACCTTAGTGACATAGCCGGCGTTATGATCCTGATCCAGCTTGAAGAACCGGTGCGCCACCAGTCCGACGATGAGCCCGATACACAGCTTCAGCAGAAAGGTTTTGGGAGCGCTGGTGACATAGGTGGTGGTCAGGTCTCCGATGGTCATGCCGATGGCGCCTGCCAGGCCGCCCCAATACCCGCCCAGCAGCAGGGCTGCCAGCACGCAGAATACGTTGCCGAAGTGGAAGGCGGCGGAGCCCACCGGGAGATCGATTTTAATGAAGGCAAAGCCGATATAGCAGAGGGCGGCCATCAGCCCGGCCATGGCCAGCCGTACCACATCGGGTTTTGCGGCTCTGTGCACGCCGTGGAGGGCATTATAGATTCCCTTTAAGGTCAGCAGGGCGGAGAGGAAGACCAGAGCCAGACTGTAGGAGTAAGGCCGCTCCTGCTTCAGCTTTTCCGCGGACAGCAGGGACTGCTGTGCCTTCAGGGCGTCCAGGTCTCCTGTGGAGGTTCCTTCCTCCAACGCTGCGATCTGTGATTTTATTTCCTTCAATGCGGTGCCTGTGGCTGTCGAATCCTGATAGCTTGTGTTGTAGGTAAAAACTGCAAGGCAGATGCCTGTAATCAGAAGAATTGCGCCTGCGATGAGCAGGCCATAGCTTTTTTTTCTTTCCATAATCGGTTTCTTCTCCTCATTTCTATAAAATAGTATTGCAAAAAACGGCTCGGTTGATTCCGCTTAAGCAAGTGTAACGCAAAACTGGCTTGACAAAAAGTGCCAGAATGGAACTTTTTTACCAAGCCAGTTTTGCGCTGTTTTTATGTTAGCAAAATGTGGGCAGCATTCCGCAAGGCATAGGAAGATTCCACAGGGGAAGTAGATTAAATTGAAGGGTAAGACAGCGGATATGCTGTCCGGGAATGGGAGGACAAAGGGATGACGGGACCTAAGGCGCCGAAGGATGCGGAGAAGAAGAGAAAAAGTTTTTATGTGATGAGAAACAAAGAGGTTGCCGGTTCTGTTCAGCCGGACGGAACCGGTACACAGTTTATATATTTAAATGACTCCAGACTGGTGAGCTTTGCGAAGATTGTGGGGGGGATTGAAGACGAGGAAATGCTGAATCTGCTGACCACGGCGGAGGGCTTTCGAAAGCTTGTGTTTTCCATGGGAGTGACGGTGGAGATGGAGGATCCGCAGCAGGCAGTGCAGTTCGTCTTCCAGATGTACGGCAGGCGGGATACCTATGGCTCCGGAACCACGGTCCGGGTGCCGGTAAAGGCGGACGGCATGGAGCGGATCATCCGGCTGGAGGATGTGGAGTGGTCCGAAGACGACGACATACCCGGACAGATCCGGTTTGAATTCCCGAAGGCAGATATGCAGGCCCGGGTGGCGGTGCGGTTCCTGCTGCAGGACGGTTTTGACGCGCCGGAGCCCGAGGAGGAGGGCACCGTGGATTTTGAGTGCCCCGAATATCAGGTGATGCTGCAAAAGTCGCTGCTGCAGACCGGCAATGTCCTGCGTCTGAAGCGAGCCATGGAAAAGGCGAGAAGGGGAGAGGATGTGACGGTTGCCTTTATCGGCGGCTCCATCACTCAGGGAGCGGGAGCGATTCCCATCAACACACAGTGTTATGCGTGGAAGACCTTCGAGCGGTTCTGCAGGTTGTGCGGCAGAGGAACGGAGGAGAATATCCGCTATGTGAAGGCGGGGGTGGGAGGCACATCCTCGGAGCTTGGGATGGTGCGCTATGACAGAGACGTCTGTGAGGATGGAAAAATAAAGCCGGATCTGGTCATCGTGGAATATGCGGTGAATGATGAGGGAGACGAGACAAAGGGCCACTGCTATGACAGCCTTGTGCGCAAGATTTATCTGTCGGAGCAGAAGCCCGCGGTGATTCTGCTGTTTGCGGTGTTTGCCTACGACTGGAATCTGCAGGAGAGGCTTGCGCCGGTAGGGGAAGCCTACGAATTGCCCATGGTCAGCATAAAGGATTGTGTAGTGGAGCAGTTTTATAAAAAAGCCGGAGCGGGCAGAGTGCTGACCAAAAACCAATTTTTCTATGACATTTACCATCCGTCCAACTACGGTCATACGGTCATGGCGGATGCCATCGAGTATCTGCTGAAGGCGGCGGACGGGCAGCCAGAGGAAGGCCGGGAGCCGGATATCAGCGAAAAGCCTGCACCCTACAGTGCGGAATTTGCGCAGATTCGTCTGATGGACCGGGAGCATATTCCGGCTGCGGCAGTGGTGCCGGACTGCGGCGATTTTGGGGAGAAGGACGAGGAACTGCAGGCGGTGGAGCGGGACAGAAATCTGTTTACCACGCCGGAATTTCCCTGGAACTGGAAGCATTCATCCGGGAGCCGCCCCTTTGTCATGGATATTGTGTGCAGCGCCCTGGTGATTGTGGCCAAGGATTCGGGTTCTCCCGAAGCAGGCTGTGCCGAAGCCTGTGTGGATGGGGAGAAGGTCCGGGTCATCAACCCCAGAGAGGCGGGATGGACTCATTGTAATGCGCTGATTCTGTTCCGGGGACAGGAGAAAAAGCAGCATCATGTGGAGATCCGCATGTGCCCGGGGGATGAGGAAAAGCAGTTCACGATTCTGGGATTTGGCTATGTGGAATAGACCTGAGGCGGGCAGATGTGAGTCGGCGCGAGAGGAATGCGCAGCGGCAAAAGGAAGGTTGGCGTGCTGAGCCCGGTGGGAAAAGAACCGACTGACGGACCGGAAGCGAAACGGGAAAGGAAACGGGTGGCTGGGATAAAATGAAAATCAATTTAGTGGAAAACGGGAGGGCGATCCCTCTGCTGGTGGAGACGGCAGGTCTGGAGGGCGTGAGAAGGATCGCCGCGGCGGTGGCGGAGGATATCTGCCTGGTGTCCGGGGTCAGGCCGGAGGTGGTGAGCGAGGAACTGCTGAAAAGTACGGCAGTCTGTCAGGCGGTCTTCTGTGCCACCGCGGGCTGCAGCCCTCTTCTGGAGGAGCTTGAGGAGAAGGGGAGCTTTTCCGCCGCCGAGATCCGGGGGAAAAGAGAAGTCTATAAAATCGCCCTGGTGGAGCATCCCTTCGGACAGGTGGAGAAAGCACTTGTCATCTGCGGCAGCGATAAGCGGGGGACGATCTACGGTATGTTCGCCCTGTCCGAGTACCTGGGAGTGACACCTTTGGTCTATTTCGGGGACGCGGCCCCGGCAAGGTGTGAGTGCCCTGTGATAAAGGAAGACATTGAGGTGGTCTCCAAAGAGCCCAGCGTCAGATACAGAGGCTTTTTTATCAACGACGAGTGGCCCTGCTTCGGCAATTGGGCCTGCTCTCACTTCGGCGGCGTCAATGCAAAGATGTACCGCCATGTGTTTGAGTTCCTTCTGCGGATGAAGGGCAATTACCTCTGGCCCGCCATGTGGGCATCCAGCTTTCCGTTGGACGGGCCGGACAGCGCCAACGAGGAGCTGGCGGATATCTACGGCGTAGTTATGGGTTATTCCCATCATGAGCCCTGTCTGCGTGCCAGCGAGGAGTGGGATAAGGTGCGGGGCGAGGGCACCCGCTACGGCAATGAGTGGAATTTTTATACCAACGAACAGGGGCTGCTGCACTATTGGGAGGATTCCCTGAAACGCAGCGGCAAATATGAGAATATCATCACCATCGGCATGCGGGGAGAAAGGGATTCCTCCATGCTGGGAGACGACGCGACGGTGGAAGAGAATGTCAATCTGCTGAAGAATATTATCCGCAGGCAACGGCAGCTGATCCGGGAAAATGTGAACGAGGATCTGTCTGAAGTGCCTCAGATGTTGGCTCTCTACAAGGAGGTGGAGGCGTATTTTTACGGCGATGAACATGTGGCGGGCCTGAAGGACTGGGAGGAACTGGACGGGGTGATCTGCATGCTCTGCGAGGACAACTTCGGCCATATGAGGACACTTCCCACGGAGGAGATCCGAAACCGGAAGGGCGGTTTCGGCATGTATTATCACTTTGACTACCACGGCGGCCCCATTTCCTATGAGTGGGTGGATTCCACGCCCATGTGGAAGACCTGGGAGCAGATGTGTACCGCCTATGAGTACGGCATCCGGGATCTCTGGATCGTCAATGTGGGGGATTTAAAGCTCCACGAGGTGCCTCTGACTTACTTTATGGCACTGGCTTACGATTTTGACAGGTGGGGAAGCGGCAATCCGGACAGCTGCCAGGAATTTACGGCCAGGTGGGCGAAGAAGAGCTTTCCCAAGGCTTCCGCAAAGCTGCAGAAAAAGGCGGCGGAGCTTCTGACTAAGTATATTGACATGAATCATCTGCGCCGTCCGGAGGCGTTGAATGAGAGAATTTATCATCCTTGCCATTACCTGGAGGCGGACAGAATGCTTCAGCTGGCCGATGAGGTGGAGCGACTTGACAGGGAGCTGACGGAAGGACTGTCCCCGGAGGAACGGAGGGGGTATTACAGTATGGCGGGCTTTTCCGCCAGGGCGTCGGCCAATCTGCTGAAGATGCATCTGTATGCGGGAAAGAGCAGACATTATGCCGCCCAGGGCAGGCCTGTGGCCAACCGGTATGGGGAGCTTACAAGGCAGTGTATTGCCAGGGACAGGGAGTTGGCGCAGGAGTTTGCCGGTTTCCGGGAAGGTAAATGGAACGGAATGCAGCTGGCGTCCCATGTGGGATTTACCAAGTGGAACGAGGACGGCAGCCGGTATCCGGTGACCTGTTGGATAGAGCCTGCTCCCAGACCGCGGATGAGCGTTTCCAGGAAAGACGGGGAGCGGTGTGTCCTGAAAAATTACGGTTCCCCGGATATGCTCCAAATACATGATTTTCTGGACGAGGGCTGCGACAGAGTGCTTCTGGAGGTGGCAAACGACGGAAGAGGCGCGCTGCATTATCGGATTGAGCCGGATCAGGGAAAACTGCCTGCGTGGCTTCAGGTGACGCCTTTGGAGGGTGACGTGGAGGAGCTGCAGGAGGTGGAGCTTTTCTGCGACAGGGAAGGACTTTCGGAACGGCCGGAAAAAGCGGTATTATTCATAAGTGACGGCGACACCAGAGTGGCTGTTGAAGTGCTGGCGGCCCGGAGGGACAAAAGGGCGCTGCCGCCCATGACTTTCCTGCCCGCCGGAGGAGTCATCACCATAAATGCGGATCATTATGCGGAGAGTAAGAGTACCGGTACAGCCCGGTTTGAGAGGCTGGCCGGTTACGGAAAATACGGTGTTGGCATGAAGGTTATGCCTTGCACCATATCCTTTGGAGAACAGGAAGAAAAACCGGAGCTGACCTATCGTTTCCTGATCCCCCAGGCGGGGGAATACCGGATTGAGCTTCTGACCGCGCCGGTCAATCCCCATGAGAAGGGCCAGGAGATGCGGGTGAGCTTAAGAAGCGGAGAAGGTTCCCGGATCATTACGCTGGTGGGATCCGGGTATCAGGCAGGGGACAACCGGGATCCGGAGTGGAGCAGGGGCGTTCTGGATCAGATTCACAGGGCGGAAACGGTATTTTGCTTTGAGGCCGGAGTCAGGGAGCTTACCCTGGGCGCCCTGGAAGCGGGTACGGTGCTGGAGCGGATACGGATTTACAGAGAGGACTGCAGGCTGCAGGAGTCCTATCTGGGGCCGGAGGAATCGGCGTATGTACAAGTTGTGACAGAGAAAGAATAAGGCGGAAAACATGCCCGGGACAAACAGAGCAAAATATGCGATGTGACGGGCAGGCCAGCATAATGTGAGTGGTAATGCTTTGGAATTTGTGTTATGCTGTAAACAATGTATTCCATGGCGGTGTCTGTGAGGAGACAGAGACCGCCATGTTGAAAAAGGTGACAGGGAGGATTGTGTATGAGAGACAGACAAGCGGCAAGGCAGAGGGCGAAGGAACTGGTAGGCCGGATGACGCTGGAGGAGAAGGCATCACAGCTGCGGTATGACGCGCCTGCCATTCCCAGGCTGGGCGTACCTGCCTACAACTGGTGGAATGAGGGGCTGCACGGCGTTGCAAGGGCCGGGGTTGCCACCATGTTTCCCCAGGCCATCGGTACGGCGGCGGCATTTGACACGGAGCTTCTGGAGAAGATCGGTGATGTGATCGCGGTGGAAGGCCGTGCAAAATACAACGCTTACCGGGAAGAGGAGGACAGGGACATCTACAAGGGGCTGACCTTCTGGTCCCCCAATGTGAATATTTTCCGGGATCCCAGGTGGGGAAGGGGCCATGAAACCTACGGGGAAGATCCCTATCTCACGGGAGAGCTGGGCAAGGCGTTTGTGGAGGGCCTGCAGGGAGACGGAGAGTATCTGAAGGCTGCCGCCTGCGCGAAGCATTTTGCTGTGCATTCCGGCCCTGAGGCCGTGCGCCATAAATTTAATGCCAAGGCATCCAAAAAGGATCTGCGGGAGACCTATCTTCCCGCCTTTGAAAAACTGGTGAAGGAAGCCGGTGTGGAGGCTGTCATGGGCGCCTACAACCGAACCAACGGGGAGCCCTGCTGCGGCAGCAAGACCCTGATGGAGGATATTCTGCGGGGAGAGTGGGAATTTGAGGGGCATTATGTCTCCGACTGCTGGGCCATCCGGGATTTCCATACCCAGCACATGATAACGGACACGGCGGAGGAATCCGCTGCTCTGGCTCTGAAGACGGGCTGCGATGTAAACTGCGGTATCACCTATCTTCATCTGATGAAGGCTTATCAGGACGGAATGGTGACGGAGGAGGAGATCACCACCGCTGCGGAAAGGCTGTTTACCACAAGATTCCTGCTGGGGCTGTTCGACGAGACCGAGTATGACAGGATCGGGTACGACAGACTGGAATGCCCGGAGCATCTGGCCCTGGCTGACAGGGCCGCGGCAGAGTCCGTGGTACTTCTGAAGAATGACGGGATCCTTCCCCTGAAGAAGGAAGGACTGAAGACGGTGGGCGTAGTGGGGCCCAACGCCAACAGCCGCGCGGCGCTGGTGGGAAATTATCACGGAACTTCATCCAGGTATATCACGGTGCTGGAGGGAATTCAGGACGTGTTGGGCGATGATGTGAGAGTATACTATTCCGAGGGCTGTCATCTGTTTAAGGAAAAGGTGGAAAATCTGGCTCTCCGTCAGGATCGTATCAGCGAGGCCGTAGCGGTGGCAAAGAACAGCGATGTGGTGATCCTTTGCGTGGGTCTGGATGAGACTCTGGAGGGAGAAGAGGGAGATACCGGAAACAGCTATGCTTCCGGCGACAAGATGGACCTTCTGCTGCCGCAGGCTCAGAGAGAGCTTCTGGAGGCAGTGGTAAAGACGGGCAAGCCGGTGGTTTTGGTAAATATGACAGGAAGCGCCATGGATCTGAGAGATGCCCAGGAGCACTGTGCGGCGGTGGTTCAGGCGTGGTATCCCGGGGCGAGAGGCGGCAGAGTGGTTGCGGACATTCTGTTCGGTGCGCTTTCCCCTTCCGGAAAGCTGCCTGTCACCTTCTATCATGACACGGAAGAGCTGCCGGACTTTGAGGACTACTCCATGAAAAACAGAACCTACCGGTATTTTACCGGAGAGGTGCTTTATCCCTTCGGCTATGGCCTGACCTACGGCAGCATGGAGCTTGACGGTGTGAAGCTGAACGGGCAGGAGGCCGCAAAGGGCGGCGAGGCTGTTTGGGCCGGTGAGGAGCTTCGGCTGGAAGCAGTGGTTTCCAACAAAAGTGACAGGACGCTTCAGGAGGTAGTACAGGTATACATCAGGGCGTTGGATTCCGGTGATGCCACGCCGAACAGCAGACTGTGCGGCTTTGCCAGAGTGACGGTGGAGCCCGGCTGCAGCGTGACGGTACAGGTGCCCGTTGACAGGGACGCCTTCACGGTCATCAATGACGAGGGCGAGAAGGTGTCCGGCGGCAGCAGGTTTGCGGTCAATGTGGGATTCGGTCAGCCCGATGCCAGAACGGCGGAGCTGACGGGAAAAGAGACGTTTGGATTTGTGGCAGTGAGGTAAAAAAGTGCCTCAAAGAGGCACTTGGAAGAATGCTTCGCATTCTTCCGCTGTCAAGACGAAATTAAAAAAAGGGAGCCGTGCCTTAGGGCAACGGCTCCTTTTCTCAGTCGGCCTTTGTGATCCGCAGATCGCCGCTGGTGGTCGAGACGTTCAGTTTGTTTTCCGAATTGCTTCCGTACTCACCGCTCGCCTGATTCCCGCGTTTGTTGAAGGAGAGGCGGTCGTCAAAAAAAGTATTGCAGCTGCCGCTGGTGGAGTCAAAATCCAGATAAAAGGAGGACGTTTCCGGGAGAGCCAGCGCTATATCGCCGCTGGTAGTGTTCAGGGTGAGGTTGCCCGTGAGCGCATCGGTCAGGGAGAGTCGGATGTCCCCGGAGACAGAACTGGCCTTTCCGCTGCCTGAGCCGTTCTCCACAATGATTTCGCCGCTGGTGGTGTTGAAGCGGAAGGGAGCATTCAGAGACTCCACACGGACATCACCGGAGACGGAGTTGACGGACAGATTTTTCTCCGCTTCCGTTATGCGGACTTCGCCGCTGGTGGTGGAGACAGTGCCGCCGCCGAGAAGCGCCGTGGTAATGTCACCGCTGGTGGTGGAGACAGTGCCGTCGCCGAGAAGCGACGTGGTAATGTCACCGCTGGTGGTGGAGACATTGCTCTCGCCGGAAATGTCGCCGGTGACAATGTTGCCGCTGGTGGTGGAGAGGGACACGGACGCTCCGGAGACGGACGAAAGCAGGATATCGCCGCTGATGGTGGAGACGGAGGTTCTGTCAGACTCCAGATCGGGAAAGGTGATATCACCGCTGGTGCTGTTTGCGGTAAGGGCGCCCGGCGCAAGGGGAAAGTCCGAACGGATATCCCCGCTCACCGTCTGTACCGACAGGGAGTCATATATTTTTGAGGGAAGCCAGATCTCCGTATAACCATTGGGTGCGGGAAGGAAGGAGCCGGTGTAGAAGTTGGTTTTTGGTCCCTGTACGGTGACGGTATCTCCCGCTGTCTTAATTTCGGAGAGCTGTTTATTACTGGGGGTGAAATTCAGGTATTCCCTGATCAGGATGGTGTCGTCGGAGTTTTCATAAAAGATAACGCTCATGAAATTTCGGTATCTGATCTCCAGCGAATCGATGCTCTCTGCCGGAAGCTCCTTTTCCTGTACAAGCTTATAATCAGGGCCTGTTTCCACCCGGGTGCCGCCAACCCACCACGACCATGTGCCTCGGAACATCCCGCGCCACATGATCAGGATGAAAAAGAGCGCCAGCCCGCCGAAAATAAAAATTGCCACTATTTTAACTGCCTTCATTGTTTCTTTCCTTTCATTTTTGGGTTCCCGAAAGTGCACAGGTGGCCATTTTGGTTTACCGTTCAGTACTCTGTCCCTGAAGTTCCTGTGCATTTGGAAAAACGAACCGAAATATTGGCGCAGAGTTTTTCAGGATGGAGTACTAGTCCTTGTTTCGAAGGTTGAGGATCAGAAGCGCCATAACCTGGATGCAGGCGCCCACCAGAAAGATGATCCAGCTGTACATCCATTGCCAGGAAGCAAAACTGAAGATAAAATAGTAAGTCACTGTGATGGTCCAGATCAGGAGACTGATCGAGTTGCGGACAGCCTTTCTGCGATTTGCGGTATATCTTGCCTTCTTATAGTCCTCCACCAGGCTGTTCTCTTCCTCCCGGAAGGAAGGATACATATGGTTTGCATAGATCAGCATACAGGTGGGAGCGATGCAGATCAGTCCGGCCAGGATCAGTCCCAGTATGTTATAGTCGAAGTAACCGTATCCCAGGGTGAACGCCGGCGAGATCTGCATGATGAGATGGCAGGCAAGAAAGACCACGCCTGCAAAGATGTAGAGCCCGGCGGACACGGCTGTGAGTATGGCCTTCTTTTTTCTGTCCGCTTCGGACAACGTCAACAGATTTTTATCCGCCAGGACTTCAAACAGCTCGTTTACATCTCCGATGGAGCTTATGACGTTCTGGAAGGCATCTTCCTCCCGATAGCCTTCGCTGATCAGATCTTCGTATTTTTCAATGGTGTTCTGAGTCAGTTCTTCCTTGAGTTCTATGGCTTTTCTTGTCTTGGGGGCGTCGGCAAACAGGCTTTCGATATGTTTCCGGATGTTTTCTTTCATAATGTTATTCCCTTTCTGCGTGATAGAGGGCGTTTCCCTCAGAGTTGAAACTGGTGTTTTACATTTTATCCTATTGGAAATTACGTCGTAGCAGGGGAAGAATGCGAAGCATTCTTCGAATTGCCTCAAAGAGGCAATTTTTTATTGAAGCAGACGGTCAATGGTTGTCTTTGCTTCCTCCCAGTCTCTCCGGTAGGAAGCATATGCCGTCCGCCCTTCCTCCGTGATGGAGTAATAGCGGCGTCTGGCGCCGACTGTCTCGTTTCCCCAATAAGTGCGGATATAGCCTGACTGCTCCAGACGGCGGAAAGCAGAGTAAAGAGTGGCTTCCTTCAACTCATATTGGTTGTTGGTTTTTTTGATGATATCTTTGTTGATCTGGTAGCCGTAGCTGTCCTGCTCCAGAAGGTGGGCCAGGATGATGGCCTCCGTGTGCCCTCGGATGATGTCCGATGTGATAGACAATTTGTTGCCCCCTTTCCTTCGTAGTGTGCTGCTGTATTTGTTTTTATAATATAGCACGAGATACCTCGCCTGTCAAGGTATATATTTCAGAGAGGTATAAAAACAGAAAAGGGGAAATCGAACAGGGAAAACAGGGATTTGCTCCTGCTTAAAGAGGGAAAGTTGAAGGTATCTCACTTTCCCTCTTGACAGGACGGGCTTTTATGGATTATATTTTCCTATAGGAAAAGGCAGTGACAAAGAGGAGTACTCATTACCCCTTAACAGAGAGGATGGCTGCCCGTGACATGCGGGTGCTGCAAGGCCGTCTGAGGGAAGGAATGGGGAAGGTGGCTTTTGAGCCGGAGGAAACAGAGCGGCGCGGGTTGCAGGCACGGGAAGTGATCGTGCCGGGCAAGGAGTGCAGGCTGTAAGTTCTCACGGGTTATCCCCGTTACCGGATAGGACTTTGACAGAAGTCGCTGAGGCAGGCGTCGTGAGGCGCGCTGTGAACAAAGGTGGTACCGCGTATCAACGCCCTTTGCAGATCATTTGGTCTGCAAAGGGCGCTTTCTGCGCGCATAAGCAGAGTCAGAAGGAAAGCCTGAGCTTATGACGAGCAACGCGAACGAGGAAAGCGAATACCTGTGCAGGCCGTGGAGCCCTTATTACCAGACACAGGAAAGGAGCAGAATATGAGCAGAGAACTGGCAAAAACCTATGACCCCAGCGGCATAGAGGACAGATTGTATCAGAAGTGGATGGAGAAAAGATATTTTCACGCGGAGGTGGATCACACCAGGAAGCCCTTTACCATTGTGATTCCGCCCCCGAATATCACGGGCCAGCTTCACATGGGACATGCCCTTGACAATACCATGCAGGACATCCTGATCCGGTTTAAGAGAATGCAGGGCTACAATGCCCTGTGGCAGCCCGGCACGGATCATGCCTCCATTGCCACCGAGGTAAAAATTATTGAAAAGCTGAAGGAGCAGGGGATTGACAAGCAGGATCTGGGACGGGAGGGCTTTCTGGAGAGAGCCTGGGAATGGAAGAAGGAGTACGGCGGACGCATCGTTTCCCAGCTGAAGAAGATGGGCTCTTCCTGTGACTGGGACAGAGAGCGCTTTACCATGGACGAGGGCTGTAACAGGGCAGTTACCAAGGTCTTTGTCAAAATGCATGAGAAGGGTTACATTTACAAGGGGGCCCGCATGATCAACTGGTGTCCTGTGTGCAACACCTCCATTTCCGACGCAGAGGTGGAGTACCAGGAGCAGGCCGGACATCTGTGGCATATCAAATATCCTGTGATGAAGGAGGACGGAACGCCCAGCGATACGGAGTTTCTGACCTTTGCCACCACCCGCCCGGAGACCATGCTGGGAGATACGGCGGTTGCCATTCATCCGGAGGATGAAAGATACGGGCATCTGATCGGGAAGAGCGTTTTGCTGCCCATTGTAAACCGTGTGATTCCCGTTGTGACGGATACCTATGTGGACAGAGAGTTCGGCACGGGTGTGGTGAAGATCACCCCGGCCCACGACCCCAACGACTTTGAGGTGGGAAAGCGTCATGATCTGCCCATTGTCAATATCATGAACGACGATGCCACCGTCAACGAGAACGGCGGAAGCTATGCGGGTATGGATCGTTATGCGGCCAGAAAGGCCATTGTGGAGGAGCTTGACAGACAGGGACTTCTGGTGAAGGTTGAGGACTACAGCCACAACGTGGGAACCCATGACCGCTGCAAGACCACCATTGAGCCTCTGGTGAAGGAGCAGTGGTTCGTAAAAATGGATGAGCTGATCCGTCCTGCCGCGGAGGCTGTGAAAAAGGGCGAGATTCGGCTGCTTCCCCAGCGCATGGAGAAGACCTATTTCAACTGGACCGACAATATCAGAGACTGGTGTATCAGCCGTCAGCTCTGGTGGGGCCACCGGATCCCCGCTTACAACTGCGACGATTGCAGGGAAGTGATTGTGGCAGAGGAGACTCCCCAGGTATGTCCCAAGTGCGGCGGCAGGCATTTTACTCAGGATCCCGATACCCTGGATACCTGGTTTTCCTCCGCCCTCTGGCCCTTTGAGACGCTGGGCTGGCCGGAGGAGACCGAGGAGCTGAAGTACTTTTACCCCACGGATGTGCTGGTGACGGGCTATGATATTATTTTCTTCTGGGTTATCCGGATGATCTTTTCCGGTTACGCACAGATGGGGGAGAAGCCCTTCCACACCGTGCTGTTTCACGGGCTGGTCAGGGACAGCCAGGGACGCAAGATGTCTAAATCCCTGGGCAACGGCATTGATCCGCTGGAGATTATTGAAAAGTACGGGGCGGACGCGCTGCGCCTGACCCTGATCACCGGAAACGCGCCCGGAAACGACATGCGCTTCTACTATGAGCGGGTGGAAAACAGCCGTAATTTTGCAAATAAGGTGTGGAATGCCTCCCGCTTTATCCTGATGAACATGGAGGGCAAGGAGGTGACGGCGCCGAAGGCAGAGGAACTGCAGCCCGTGGATAAGTGGATTCTTTCCAGGCTGAACACCCTGGTGAAGGATGTCACCGAAAACATGGAGAGTTTTGAGCTTGGCATCGCAGTGCAGAAGGTTTATGACTTTATCTGGGAGGAATTCTGCGACTGGTACATTGAGATGGTGAAACCCAGACTTTACAATACGGACGATCAGGTCAGCCAGAACGCGGCCCTGTGGACGTTACAGAATGTGCTCATCGACGCGCTGAAGCTGCTGCACCCTTATATGCCCTTTATCACAGAAGAGATTTTCTGCACGCTGCAGAGCGGGGAAGAATCCATCATGATCAGCTCCTGGCCCGTGTACCGTAAAGAGTGGTGCTTTGCCCGGGAGGAGAAGGACATCGAAACCATCAAGGCGGCTGTGCGGGGAATCCGCAATGTGCGCAGCGAGATGAACGTGGCTCCCGGACGAAAGGCCAGCGTGTTTGTGGTCAGCGGTGAGCCGGATATCCTGCGGACCTTTACGGAGGGCAGGTTGTTCTTCGCCTCCCTGGCTTATGCAAGCGAGGTGACGGTGGTGGACGAGGCATCCGGACAGAAGGAGCAGGCGGGCATTCCGGCGGATGCGGTTTCCGTGGTGATTCCGGGGGCGACCCTGTACCTTCCCTTTGCGGAGCTGGTGGATATTGCCCAGGAGACGGAGCGTCTGAAGAAGGAGGAGAAGCGGCTGGAGGGTGAGCTAGCCAGGGTCAACGGTATGCTTTCCAACGAAAGGTTTGTATCCAAGGCGCCCGAGGCTAAGATCGCCCAGGAGAAGGAGAAGCTGGAAAAGTATACCCGGATGATGGAGCAGGTGAAGGCCAGGCTGGAGCAGCTTGCGGGGTGCTGATACCCCGGTACGGGTCCGGCTGATTGCCTGCCCGGAGGCGGCATGAAGGTCAGTGTGAAAGAAGACAGAGGACAGTCATAGAGGGTCTTTCATTGCTGTTTGTGCCGCCGTCCGGCGGCGGAATGGAGAGTAGTATGTCAGATAAGAAGAGACAGGCGGTGTCGGCGGCGGGGTTTCTGGCGGTTTTCGGAGTCCTGCTGGCGCTGGCAACCCGCTTTGACCTGGACGTGAGCCATATGCTGGCGGACAGGAATTTAGTTGCATCCAGGTATTTTTCCACCAGTATACTGTGTAATCTGGTGGAGATTGCAGGGATGGCGCCCATCTGGGTGGCGGCCACCTTTGCGGCCTCGGTGCTCACGGTTTACTTTCACTGTAAGAAGGGCGGACTCCGCCATCTGAGAGGATTTTTCTTTGTGCTGACAGTGGCGGTGTCGGCGCTTCTGCTGCGGGATATGTTGAAATATTCCCTGATGATCGGAGGCAGGGAGGAGCTTTTGAATGCGCCCTGGATGATTGCCGTTCTGCTGGCCTTCGGACTGACGGTCAGCAGCCTGATCCTGAAACTGGCAGGAGAAAGGATCAGGCAAAATATGGGGCTGCTGCTGCCCTTTGCCCTGGCTATTGTGTGCGCCTGCTGCTGTCATCTGTGGATTGAGGTGATCAAGAATCCCATGGGAAGGATGCGGTTTCGGGCCATGCATCTGATTGACGATTATTCCTGGTTTACTCCCTGGTATCGGCCCGGAAGCGCAAGGCAACTGCTGGCGGGCCAGGGGCTTCCGGGGGACTATTTCAAATCCTTTCCCTCGGGACACACATACGCGGCCTCCATGTCCTATCTGCTGATCCTGTTTCCGGATTTGTTTCGGAACTGGAAGACCGGCAGAAGAAAGGTGCTCTCCTATGTGATTCCGGTGGCCTATACGGGCTTTGTGGCCTTTTTCAGGATTGCGGCGGGGGCACATTTCTTCAGCGACGTGCTGGTGGGCGGCACCATGGGATTTGTGGCGGTGCAGGTCTTCCGCTATATTTTTCTGTACCGGCTGAGGGCCAGGATAGAGAAGTGCGGGATGAAAGCGGCAGCTTAGGGGGATTCACAGGTTGAAAAAGCAGTCCATTGCTTCCTTTGAGGAAGCGGAGCGTTATCTGAACGAGACGCCGCGGTTTACGACAAAAAATACCATGGAGGATACCAGGGCTTTTCTGCACCGGTTGGGCGACCCGGACAGGAGGCTTCGCATCATTCATGTGGCGGGCACCAACGGCAAGGGCTCGGTGTGCGCCTACCTGCGTTCTGTTCTGGAGGCGGCCGGGTACAGGGTCAGCGTCTTCACCTCCCCTCATCTGGTGGATATCCGGGAGAGATTTGTGACAGACGGAAAAATGGTCTCCAGGGAGGACTTCCTGAGGGCTTTTCTGCACATATACCACATGCTGGACTGGGAGGCTCTGGATCGGGGAACGGGAGCGTATCATCCCACTTTCTTTGAATATCTTTTCTTTATGGCAATGGTTCTTTTTCCGGAGCAGTCGCCGGATTACTGTATTCTGGAGACCGGTTTGGGAGGCAGGCTTGACGCCACCAACGCCGTGTGGGGGAAGGAGCTTGCCGTGATCACGCACATCAGCCTGGATCATGTGGAATATCTGGGGGATACGGTGGAGAAAATAGCGGGTGAGAAGGCAGGTATTCTGTGCGCAGGCGCGCCGTTACTGTATTGGGACACCTGCCCGGAAACGGACAGGGTGTTGGAGCAGCGGGCGGCGGAACTTGGCATACCTGCTTGGTCCGTGTCGAAAAGTGACTACAGGTTCTTAAGTTTTACGAATAAAAGCATTGATTTTTCCGTGCGCACTCGGTATTATAATAATATTAGCCTTACTTTGCACACCATCGCAGCCTATCAGATGGAAAATGCCGCGCTGGCCGTTCGGGCGGCGGAGCTTCTGGACGGCGGACAGGCCGTCACCCCGGAGCAGATCAGGCGGGGGATCAGGGATGCCTTCTGGGCAGGCAGAATGGAAGAAGTGCTGCCGGAGGTCTATGTGGACGGCGCTCACAATGAAGACGGTATTCGGGCGTTTCTGGAGACGGTGGAGGCGGATCAGGTTCGGGGAAACCGGACGCTTTTGTTCGGCGTGGTGCAGGATAAGGACTATGTGCGTATGACGGAGGAGCTGGCGGGCTCCGGGCTGTTTCACAGGATTGCCGTGGCACAGATGCAGACGGGCCGTGCGGCAGCACCGGAAAAGCTTGGGGAGCTGCTTGCCGGATATCCGGGATGCGAATACTGCGTTTATGAAAATGTAAGCAAGGCCTTCCGGGAGCTGCTTGGCAGCCGGGGGCCGGGAGAACGTCTCTATATAGCGGGCAGCCTGTATCTGGCGGGCGAGATAAAGGAGATGCTGGAAAATGATAAATTTTGAAGAAGAACTGAAAAAATTTCATCCCAGCCTTGAGGTGGAGGATGCGGAGGACGCGATCTATAATCAGGATCTGACCGATATGGCAGATCTGCTTGTGAAGATGATAAAAGAGTCAGAGGAGAAGCCGGAAGAGGAGTAACACATGTATTGTTATCACTGCGGATGTCTTCTGTCGGAGCATGATTTTTGCACCGCCTGCGGGGCGGATGTTTCCCTATATAAAAGAATAATGCATGTATCCAACATGTATTACAACGACGGCCTGGAGAAGGCCGGAGTCAGGGATTTGACCGGTGCGATCACCAGTTTGCGGCAGAGTTTGAAGTTTAATAAAAATAATATAGATGCCAGAAACCTGCTGGGACTTGTGTATTTTGAGTCCGGGGAGGTGGTGGCGGCCCTGAGCGAATGGGTCATCAGCAAGAATCTGCGTCCTGAGAAAAATATCGCGGACGATTACATTGATAAGCTGCAGTCCAATTCGGCAAGGCTGGACTCCATCAACCAGACCATCAAAAAATACAATCAGGCATTGACTTACTGCGGGCAGGACAGTAAGGATCTGGCAGTCATACAGCTGAAGAAAGTACTTTCATTGAACCCGCGGTTTATCCGGGCGCATCAGCTGCTGGCCCTGCTCTATATGGACAGCGAGCAGTGGGACCGGGCGGAGAGAGAGCTGCGCAAGTGTACGGACATTGACAGAAACAACACACAGACCTTACGTTATCTGAAAGAAGTGGAACTGATGCTGGTTCCCGACGAGAATGTAAAGCAGAGCGGCGGAAGGCGCAAAAAAGAGGAAACCGTGCGTTATGTCAGCGACAATGAGATGATCATTCAGCCGCTGAACGTGAAGGAGCCGAAAAACAACGGCGTCTCCACCCTGGTCAATCTGGGGATCGGACTTGCCATCGGACTTGCCGCCACCTACTTTCTCATGGTGCCTGCGGCAAGGACAAACGCCAAGACGGAAGCCCAGAAGACCATCACCGAGATCAGCAATCAATCCGACGCAAAGACAGTGCGCATCCAGGAGCTGGAGAGCGAGTTGGAAAAGCTGACACAACGGGCTGAAGGCCTGGAAGGACAGCTGGAGGGCTTTGTGGGGGCAGGCGGCACCATGGAGGCCTTCGACAGGCTGCTGACGGCTGCGGCAGGATACCTTGTGAATCAGGATAACGCCGCCACCGCGGCGGATCTGGAGAACATTGCGCAGGCGGTAAATGTAGAAGAAGCCTCGGAGGGCTTCCGAACCCTGTACAATACTCTGCTGGGGGCCATAGGGCCGGAGTTGTCCGGGATCTATTATGAGGAGGCTCAGACCTACTTCCGCCAGGAGGATCTGGCACTGGCTATTGAGTTCTTCGAGAGAGCGGTGTACTACGATGCCGGAAATAAGGATGCGCTTTATTTTCTGGGCCGCTCCTATCAGAAAAACGGTGATGCGGAGAAGGCGGTGGAAACCTTCCAAAAGGTACTGGAGCTCTTCCCGGGTTCCGACAGAGTGCGGGATACCAAGCGATATCTGCGTGAGTTGGGTGTCACGGTGGAATAAAAAGCAAAGGAACAGACAAGATACGAAAGAAAGAACCTGTAGTCTCTATGGGTTCTTTTCTTGTGCGCGCATCAGCGGCGCCGGAGGGAATGGCAGCCCCGGGCGTGCCTGTGTGAATAACATTTGGAAAGGAAACGATCATATGGAACAGATCACCACGGATGATTTTCAGATTATTGACAATTGCCTGATGATAAGGCTCCCGGAGGAGATTGACCATCACGGCGCAGGTTTTATCTGTGAGAATGCGGACAGGCTGCTGTGCAGGGAGGAGGTAAAAAATATTGTCTTCGACTTTGAGAATACCCGCTTTATGGATTCCTCGGGAATCGGGATCATTATGGGACGATATCGGAAAATATCCTGCTTCGGCGGGCGGATCTACGCGATCCACGCGGACAGACAGATCAGAAGGGTGCTTAGAATATCCGGTTTGGAGAGAATAGTGGAGGTACTGGAAGCATGAGGAACGAGATGGAAATTATCTTTGACGCAATTTCGGATAACGAGGGGTTTGCCCGGGTGGCGGTGTCGGCTTTTGTGGCCAATCTGAATCCAACGCTGGAGGAACTGGCAGACATCAAGACGGCGGTCTCCGAGGCGGTGACAAACTCCATTATCCATGGCTATGAAAATCTGTACGGCTATGGCGGGGCAGGGGGAAGGCCGGCTGACAGGGCGCAGATCAATCCGGGGAAGGTGAAGGTCCGCTGTCTTTTGGAGGGGGACATGCTACATATCCAGGTCACGGACACCGGAAAGGGCATCGGAAATATTGAACAGGCCATGGAACCCCTCTTTACCACAAAGCCGGAGCTGGAGCGTTCCGGGATGGGTTTTGCCTTTATGGAGGCCTTCATGGATGATCTGGAGGTGGAGAGCGAGCCGGGAAAAGGGACTACGGTGCGGATGAAAAAGAAGATGGAAGCAGGCGCCTGGATAGACGGAGAGGACTGAGGCATGGAGGAAACGTCAGTACTGATTGCAAGGTCACAGGCAGGAGAAAAGGATGCAAGAGAGGTACTGATAGAGAAAAATCTGGGGCTGGTACACCACATTGTCCGACGCTTTTCGGGGAGGGGTTACGACCCGGAGGATCTGTTTCAGATCGGAACCATAGGGCTGATGAAAGCCATCGACAAATTTGACCTGAAGCTGGGACTGCAGTTTTCCACTTATGCGGTGCCCATGATTACGGGGGAGATCAAGCGGTTTCTGCGGGACGACGGGCCGGTAAAAATATCCAGAACCATCAAGGAAAACGGGCTGAAGGTGAAGCTGGCAAGACAGAAGCTGCAGGCCAGGGAGGGAAGAGAGCCCACCCTGCAGGAGATCATGGCGGAGACGGGACTTTCTTCGGAGGATGCGGTTATGGCCATGGAGGCATCTATCGAGGTGGAGTCCATCTACAGCGCGGTCTACCAGGATGACGGCAGCGAGGTCTATCTGGTGGATAAGGTGGTGCGCGGGGCAAACAGCAGCGTGGGGAGCAGCATGGTGGGGGTTTTTGACAGCGAGGATACGGAAAAGGAACAGCTGTTGAACCACATGCTGCTGAAGCAGCTGCTGGAAACGCTGGAGCCCTCGGAGCGGAAGCTGATCTCCATGCGCTACTTCCAGAATAAGACTCAGATGGAAATTGCAGGCATTTTGGGAATCAGTCAGGTTCAGGTCAGCCGGCTGGAAAAGAAGATTCTGCTGCGTCTGAGAGAGCGCGCAGGAACCTGATTGTTTAAATTTTTCTAAAAAGTAATATTTTCCGCTTTTCCTATTTTGCAAATTCGTTTAATATAATGTTAGAAACCGAGGTTGATTGCAAAACGGGAGATGAGGATACAGATGAAGACAAATACCAGTAAAGACAAGACAAATACCAATAAAGACAGAGAAGAAAAGCTCAGGGCGGCAGCCAGAAAAAGCAGACGACGCAGCTCTACGGCGATGGTCATTTTGGCCATGCTGGGCTGTCTGGTACTGCTGGTTGGGCTTATGTACGGAGGACTTACCCTGATCGACAGGGCAGTACACGGAGGAGAAGAGAATCAGGCGGCTT
Organism: uncultured Acetatifactor sp.; assembly: GCA_910586835.1. Taxonomy (GTDB): domain Bacteria; phylum Bacillota; class Clostridia; order Lachnospirales; family Lachnospiraceae; genus Acetatifactor. The sequence goes on along the minus strand of CAJUJU010000013.1, from coordinate 43,238 downwards.
CCGACCAGCCGGCGGATAATCCGGATGACGCCGTGGAGGTGATATCTCCGGCCATCGTCTATTCCCAGGAGGAGCTGGACGCGAAGATTGCGGAGGCGGTGCTGGCGGCGCAGGACGAGGAAGCCGACCGGGTGCTGCAGGGTATCAAGGCGGCTTTGTCCGAGGGCACAACCACCGTGGAGACGCTGCGGCCCTACTATCCGAATGAGATTGTGGTGGTGAGCGGCGGCAGGTTCCACTTCGTTCCCATCAACAGGGAGCTGAAACAGAATCAGCTGGATGCGGCAAACCTGAATATTCTGGAGAGCGGAGAGTATCAGTATCTGACGGACGGCCAGGTGACTTCCCACAAGGGTATCGACGTATCCAGCCATCAGGGCAAGATAGACTGGAACCTGGTGGCGCAGGACGGGGTGGAGTTTGCCATTATCCGGGTGGGCTTCCGGGGCTATGGCAGCGAGGGAACGCTGAAGGTAGACGAGCAGTTTGAGAACAACATCAAGGGGGCGACGGCTGCAGGGATCAAGGTGGGCGTGTACTTTTTCAGCCAGGCCATCAACGAGACGGAGCTTCTGGAGGAGGCAAATCTGGTGCTGGAGCAGATCAGGCCCTATAAGCTGGACTGCCCGGTGGTCTACGACGTGGAGCGGACCAGCAGCGACGGCCGTATGAATAAGATCTCGGTGGAGGAGCGGACGAATCTGACGAAGCTGTTCTGCCAGACCATTGAGAGCGCGGGCTATGAGCCCATGATCTATCACAACACGGAGATGGGGGCGCTGATGATCGATGTGGCGCAGCTGGATGATTATGACAAGTGGTACGCCTCCTACAGCGACAAGATGTTCTATCCCTATGAGTATAAGATCTGGCAGTATTCGGATAAGGGAAAGATTCAGGGAATCAAGACGGATGTGGATCTGAACATCAGTTTTGCGCCGGTATGGGAGTAAAGTGTTATGGAAGAACCTGCTTTTTTTCCGGAACAGAACCGGGCATATGACATTGTTCACAGAAAAGGGAAGCATATCTCCTGTGTTGTTCCGCACGTTCATGACGCAACCGAGATTTATCTGAATCTGTCTTTCCTGCCGAATGTTTTTCTGGGAAATCAGGTGATGGCGGCGGAGCCGGGAACGCTGATTCTCATTCCGCCCTTTCAGGTGCATCAGCTTTTTGACAGGACGGATGAAGTCTATGAGCGTTACATTCTCTCTGTGAGCGCAGAGTGGCTGGAGCATGTCTTCCCACAGGGAAATACAAAATATGAATATTTGAAAAGCGGGGGGCGGCCTTTATTGCTGTCCCTTTCTTCTGTGGCGCTGGAAGCCCTCCGGCAGAGTCTGGAGGAGCTGCTTGCCTTCGGGGATGATTTTTCCTTTGAGGCCATGGCCTGCTTTTTCGGGTGCATGGAGCAGATCGACCGCATTGTGCTGACGAAGGAGGAGAGGAAGAAAGGAGCAAGGATTTCCGGCGTACAGCAGACGGTAAATGACATGATCTGTTATCTGAATGAACACAGTGAGAGATGTGTGACGCTTGCGGAGCTGTCAGGACAGTTTTACCTGAATCCCGACTATATTTCCCGGATTTTTAAACAGCACACGGGGACAACGGTGGGCAGTTATGTGACGCTGCGCAAGATCGCCCGGGCCAGGCAGCTGCTGCGGGAGGGATACACGGTGACTCAAAAGGGAGCGGGCGGAAGAATTCTCCGCCGCATATTGCGGGGGAAGGGCAGGGGCTTATTCGAGTCTGGAGGAAATGCTGGACGCAGAGAGCCCGGACGTGTTACATATCTGTACGCCTCATTACCTTCATGTGCCTATGGCGGCGGAGGCACTTGGACGGAACATTTCCGTATTTATGGAAAAGCCCCCGGCGATCTCGGAGGAACAGTTTGTGCAGTTGGAGCGGGCAGCGGCGAAGAGCAGGGCCAGGCTGGGGATATGTTTCCAGAACCGTTACAATGAATCTACCGGGAAGATAGACGAGCTGCTGCGGGAGGGTGCGCTTGGCGGGATCAGAGGAGCCAGGGCTTTTGTCACATGGAACAGGGAGGCACAATATTACAGCGGCAGCGGCTGGCGCGGAGCCTGGGCCACCGAGGGAGGTGGCGTGTTGATCAACCAGTCCGTTCACACCCTGGATCTTCTGCTGCGCTGGATGGGAGAGCCGGAAGTGGCGGAGGCATCCATGGCAAACCATCATCTGAGCGGAGTCATGGAAGTGGAGGACACTGTGGAGGCATTTTTGGGTTTTCCCGGCGGGCAGCGTGCGTGCTTTTATGCCACCACGGCCTACTGTGCGGATGTGCCGCCTCTGATCGAGCTGGAGTGCGAGAGAGGCCGGATCCGGCTGGAGGGAGAAGAGGTGACGGTAAAGCCCCGGGAGGGAGAGCAAACCGTCTTCTGGGGTAAGAAGGCCAGGGTGCTTGGCAAGGCATACTGGGGAAGCGGGCATGCCGCCTGTATCAGTGATTTTTACCGTTGTCTTGTGGAAGGAACGGCGTATCAAAACGATCTTGCTTCCACGGCAAATACCTTTCGGGTCATGAGACGGATCTACCGTGCTGCCGTCTGCCGTGGGGATACCTGCGCTGCCGCCGGCGGCATGACGGGGCGTGACGAAGGGCTGTGACGGCAGTGTCTGTGGCTGAGGTTTGGCAGACAGTTTTTTCGATTGCATGATGTGAGAAGAAGTGGAACATACCAATTTTGAGCGAGCAGGAGGAAATCAGGATGGAACAGGTGAGATTGGGAATCATCGGCATCGGCGGCATGGGGAGCAATCATGCCAGAAGTATTTTGGAGGGGCAGGTGCCGGAGCTTGTGCTGACAGCGGTTGCGGATATCCGTCAGTGCCGCAGGGAATGGGCGCAGAAGGAGCTTCCGGAGACGGTGGCGGTCTTCGGGGAGGGCAGGGAGCTGATGGACAGCGGCGCCTGCGACGCGGTGCTGATCGCCACACCCCATTATCTGCACCCGGAGCTGGTGGTCTATGCCCTGGAGCATGGGCTTCACGTCATCAGTGAAAAGCCGGCGGGTGTTTACACGAAGCAGGTGCGAAAGATGAACGAGGCTGCAGAGAGATCGGACAGAGTGTTTGCCATCATGCTGAATCAGAGAACCAACTGTGTCTACCGAAAAATGCATGAGCTGATTGCCGGCGGGGAGCTGGGAGAGATGAAGCGGGTAAACTGGATTATCACGGACTGGTATCGGACCCAGAGTTATTATGACGCGGCGGACTGGAAGGCCACCTGGGACGGAGAGGGGGGAGGCGTACTGCTGAATCAGTGCCCTCACCAACTGGATCTGATCCAGTGGCTTTGCGGGATGCCCGCCAGAGTCAGGGCCTTCTGCCATGAGGGAAAATGGCATGATATCGAGGTGGAGGATGACGTGACGGCCTATCTGGAGTATCCAAACGGCGCAACCGGGGTTTTCGTCACCACCACGGCGGACGCTCCGGGCACAAACCGGCTGGAGATTACCATGGAGATGGGGAAGCTGGTGTGCGAAGGGGGCAGGCTTCTGCTGTACAGGCTGGGGGAGAACGAGCGAACCTTCTGCCGGACGTCGAAGGAGGGCTTCGCAAAGCCGGAGTGTACCCTGGAGGAGGTGGAGACCGACGGATGCAACGAGCAGCATGTAGGTGTATTGAAGGCCTTTGCCGCCAGAATTCTGCACGGAACCCCGCTGGTGGCGGAGGGGACGGAGGGAATCCGGGGACTTACGTTGTCTAACGCCATGCATCTGTCCTCCTGGCTTGACAGGACGGTGGAGATACCCTTTGACGAGGAGCTGTTCCTGGAGGAATTAAACAAAAGGCGGGCGACGTCAAGGAAAAAGACAGGCAGCGGCGTGGTGTTTGACACCGCCGGAACCTATTGAGAGACAGGAAACGCAGAGGCGGGATTTCAGGGCGGACTGCCGCCGGGGCGGGACTGGGAATGAGAGCGGAGGAAGAGATATGTTTGAAAAGATCATACTGACGGGCTTTGCGGATGAGATTGCTCCGGAGCTGGATATTCAGATGCAGGTGCTGGAAAAACTGAATATGAATCATATAGAGATGCGTGGTGTGGAGGGCAGAAGCTTTGTGGAATACACGGAGGCGGAGGCAAGGGAGATTAAGAAGCGCCTGGATGACAGAGGCTTTTCCCTTTCCGCCATCGGTTCGCCCATCGGAAAGATCAGAATTTCCGAAAAGTTCGAGCCCCATATGGAGCTGTTTCGGCATACGGTGGAGCTTGCGCACATTATGGATACGCCGAATATCCGGATGTTCAGCTTTTACGGTCCGGAGGGCGGTTCGCCCGTGGCATACCGGGAGAAGGTGATGGAGCAGCTGGGGCAGTTTGCGGATTATGCGGCGTCCAACGATGTGGTGCTGCTGCATGAAAACGAGAAAGGAATCTACGGGGAGATGGCAGAGGGCTGCCTGGATATCATGAAGCAGTTCTATGGAGCGCATTTCAAGGCCGTGTTTGACTTTGCAAACTTTGTGCAGGCCAGACAGGATACCCTGGAGGCCTATGAGCTGCTGAAACCTTACATTGCCTATATCCATGTAAAGGATGCCAGGTGGGAGGACGGCAGCGTGGTTCCCGCGGGCTTTGGGGACGGAAATGTGGAATTGATCCTGAAGCGGTTGAAGGAGAGCGGATATGGCGGCTATCTTTCCCTGGAGCCCCATCTGTCCGACTTCACCGGCTTTTCCGCCCTGGAGAAGGGCGGAAAACCGGGTGGAAAACTTTCCGGGGAGGAAGCCTTTACGCTGGCCCACGATTCGCTGCTGAAGCTGCTGTGAATCGGCTGAAGCAACCCGCCAAAGGAAGTCAAACAGTAAGAAAGCTTGCAGAGCAGGGCGGCACGATAAAGGTGCCGCCTTCTTTGCGCGCAGCTTCACCGTAATTGTAGAGAACCTCCCCTGAGGGAAGCCGGCTGTCAAAGCGGCATTCGGAGGCGGAAGGGTTGATAATAACCAGAATCCGCTCTCTGCCGTCGCTTCGCACATAGGCCAGGGGACAGGTGTTTTTTTCTGCGTATACGAAGGTGATTTCACCTCTGCTTTGCAGTGCCGGGCGGCTCTGCCGAATCCCGATCAGCTTCCGCACCTCATGGTACAGGGAATTTTTATCCGCCATCTGTGCCTTTACGGTAGGTCTGTCGGCGGCGTCATCCGTGCGGATATAGAGCTTTTCCGGGGCAGCGCTGCTGAAGCCGTTGTTGGCGGTGTTGTCCCACTGCATGGGGGAGCGGGAGCCGGTGCGGGCGTAACCGCCCTCCACGGAGGTAAGTCCTTCCACATAACGCATACCGATCTCGTCTCCGTAATAGAGGAAGGGAGCGCCGGGCATGGAGAGCAGGAAGGCAAAGGCAAGCTTCATTTCCTCCTGGCTTAAGCGGCGGGCCAGACGATCCATGTCATGATTGCCGGAGGGGATACAGATCAGACCCTTCCGCTCTGATTTTTCATAGTTTTCCCGATATTTTTCCACAAAGGCATACACGTCGCCTTTTCCCTCGGAGGAGAAGAAGGGGTGCTGGCAGCGGAACAGATCGTTATAGTGGGAGGGGCCGAAGTGGAGCAGAAAGTCCATGTGAAAACCGCCCTGGAGGGACTTGTCCGGCTCTCCCCACTCGGACACGAAGGCAGCCTCCGGAAATTCTTCATCCAGGAAAGCGCGCACCTTCTGCCAGAGGGCAATGGTTCCCTTTCCCTCCTCGTCATTCTTTACCAGAGAGCCTGCCATATCCACCCGAAAACCGTCGCAGCCCATGGAGAGCCAGAAGCGGATCACATCCAGCATGGCCTGGAAGGTGGCTCTTGGGCCCGGGGCGTCGGGAGACTGCTGCCAGGATTTTGTGATTCTGTGGTATCCGTAGTTCAGGGCGGGCTGCATGGAAAAGAAATTCAGTGCCACGGCGCCGTCCCTGGGGGAAATGCCCCGCAGGCAGCTCATGTTTTCCGGGGATTCCCATACGCTGTCAGTCCAGACATAACGGTCCGTGTATTCGTTCCGCTCCGCTTTCATGGACTCCCGAAACCAGGGGTGTTCCACGGAGGTATGACCGGGCACCAGATCCAACAGCACATGCATTTCCCGGCGGTGCGCTTCCGCAAAGAGCTGCTTCAGATCCTCGTTGGTGCCGTATCTGGGCGCGACGGTGTAATAGTCCGCCACATCGTAGCCCGCGTCACCGAAGGGGGAGAGAAAGCAGGGGTTGATCCAGATCGCGTTGCAGCCAAGCTCCCGGATATAGTCCAGCCGTTGTATGATCCCCCGGAAGTCTCCGATGCCGTCTCCGTTGGAGTCCTGGAAGGACTGTGGATAAATTTCATAAAAAACCGCATTGTCAAGCCATTTTGCCATGATGATACCCTCCTGCCCCGCTTTAACGGGCGTCAATTCAAGCTCCGTCCGGAGCTTTTTGCCAACTTGTGGTCTTCTTGTTGAAAACGTTTTCTGACTCAGAACCTATCATACAGGAAAAAGGATAAATAATCCAGTCTTTTCTTCAGAAAATATGAGTAATAAATCCGGGTTTTCCCACATATAATAGTGACGCGGGAGACTGCGGACAGGCCGGGAAAGGACGGGCGGAATGAAAACAGTATTTTTGATCATATTGGGGACAAGCTATGGCCTGCTGGCAGCGGCGGGTGTGTTTACCGTGCTTGTGGCGGTGGGGCTGGTGCCCAGGTTTGCGGGAAAAACCCATACTGCAGGAAAGGCAATTCTCTATGAGGAGATGGTCATTTTCGGCACATTGACCGGCAGCTTTTTGAGTATTTTTTCCAGATACTGCCAGTTTGGCGCATGGTGGCAGGAGCGCTTTCCCCAGGCTGTGGAGCTGCTGCGGGGAATCGGGGTATTCTGGCAGGGGGTCTATGGCCTGTTTGCGGGAATGTTTATCGGTTGCCTGGCCCTTGCCATTGCGGAGATGCTGGACAGCATTCCCATATTTGCAAGGCGTATCTCCTTCCGGCACGGAATCGGACTTGCCGTCTTGAGCATGGCGGCAGGAAAGCTCTGTGGTTCCATACTTTATTTTCTTACGGAATTACACAGAACCACGGCATGAGAAGGGCTTTGGACGGAAGGTGTTTTAAGCTGCTGAGAATCGGGCGGACGGGGGTTAATTTATGCAGAACAGAACGGTTTATTTAAAATGTGAGAGAAATGCGGAAGTGACAAAGCAGGACGTGTACCTGTCCGATGTGGCCACCGTCAAATGCTCTGACAGTGCGCTCTGTGCCAGACTGAAGGCGGTGAAGGTACATCATTTCGGGAAAAACGATGTCAGGCGATGTGTGATCTGTACATTGAAGCTGATTGATTTGATGGAGAAAGAGTGCGGGGATATCATTGTGCAGGTGGTGGGAGAACCGGATGTGCTGGTGGAGTGGGTCAGTGTGGATAAACATAAGGGCTGGCAGCAGTGGCTGAAGGCGGCGATGGTGTGTCTGGTAAGTTTTTTTGGAACTGCCTTCACCATCATGGCCTACCACAACGATGTGGGGATCAACGAGGTGTTTACAGAGGTGTACCGGATGGTGATGAATGAGGAGCCGCAGGGGCTGAATGTACTGGAAGTGTCTTATTCCGTGGGGCTGGCGGCAGGAATTATTGTATTCTTCAACCATGTGGGAGGCAGAAGGCTCACAAAGGATCCCACCCCCATCGAGGTTTCCATCCGCCAGTACGAGGAGGATGTGGATAAGGCGCTGATCGCCCAGGCGGGCCGGGAAGGCAAAGAGATCAGTTAAAGCCCCGGAAGCCCTTTCCGATGATTTCGCTGCTGTTGGTGATGGCGATGAAAGCGCCCGGCTGGGTTTTGCGGATAAAGTTTCTCAGTTCCACTGCCTGGCTGCGTCTGGTGATGGTGATGATGACAGCCTTTTCGTTGTGCTGATAAGCCCCTGTGGCGTGATGGATGGTAGCGCTGCGCTTCAGCTCATGGGTGATAAATTCACAGATGGGATCCGGATTGTCACAGATGATGGTAAAATATTTGCACAGGTTAATGTTCTCGATTACACCGTCTACCACGAGAGACTTGGCCAGCAGTCCGCAGAGGGAAAACAGGCCGGTCTGGGCGTCAAACACACAGCAGGAAGCCAGCACGATTCCCAGATCCACCAGGAAAAGCGCCGTGCCGATATTGAACTTCGTATGCTTTTTCAGGATCATGGCAAGGATGTCCGTTCCGCCGCCGGAGGCGCCGATGTTGAAGAGAATGGCCGAACTGAAGGAGGGAAGGACAATGGCGTAAACCAGCTCCAGCACAGGCTCGGAGGTCAGGGCGTGTTCCATGGGAAAGAGGATTTCCGCTGCCGACAGGCCCACCGAGGTGAGGAGGCTCACATAGACGGTTTTGATTCCCGCGTCCTTTCCCAGAAAGAGGAAGCCCAAAAGCAGCAGAGCCATATTGATGACGAAGGTAATGCTGCCGGGGGTGGCGGGCATGACTGCGCTTAATACCACGGCAATACCGGTGACGCCGCCGAAGGAAAAATGATTCGGAAATTTGAAAAGGTAAACGCCGACCACCAGGATAAGGGTGGCAACGGTCAGCAGAGTATATTCCTGAAAGGTCTGTCTTATTTTCTGTTTATCTACATGCATTTCTTTCTGTTCTCCTGTTTGTAAAAACGAAATCCTAACAGATTATAGCACCAAAGGAGAAGATGTTCCATAGCTGTTTTTGAATTTTTTCTGCCCGGAGAAAAATCTGATCTGACAGTAACATCTATGGCGGAGTGATTGAAAAAGGGAGGACAATCCGATATACTGAGTGTGTAAGGCTTTCCGGGTTGTGCCGATTGTGCGTGCATGATAAGAAGGATGCCTTCGGATATTGAGAAGATGCCCGTCTTGTGCGGGCCGGGAGGTAAGGACAGCTATGAATACGGAGAGGATAGAACGGATGCTTGGGAGGATGGAGGAGAGAGGGCTGGAGCAGCTTTTGATCACTGCGCCCTCATCCATCTTTTATCTCACGGGACATTATGAGGAGCCGCTGGAGCGGTTTTGGGCGCTGTATCTGAGAAAGGACGGAGCACACAGGCTGGTATCCAACAGACTGTTTTCGCTGCCGGAGGTAAACGGCGTTGATATTCTTTGGTACGAGGACGGAGAGAGCGCTGTGGGGAAGCTGTGTCCCTGCCTGATGAAAGACAGAGTGCTGGGGGTGGACGGAGTCACCGCATCCAGATACCTGCTGGAGCTGATGGAGCGAAACGCGGCAGCGGGGTATGTGGATGCGTCGAAGATCATGGAGCAGGTACGCGCCTGCAAGGATGCCTGTGAACAGCGGAAGATGGAGGAGGTGTCCCTGATCAACGATATGGCCATGGGACGGTTCCGGGAGCTGATCCGGGAAGGAGTGACGGAGCTTGAGATCGCCGGGCAGATGGAGGGAATCTACAGAGAGCTGGGGGCGGACGGCTTTTCCTTTGCGCCGCTGGTGGGATTCGGCGGAAACGCTGCCTGCGGGCACCACGGCCCGGGCCGAACCAAACTGAAAAAAGGGGATTGTGTACTGTTCGATGTGGGCTGCAGAAAATACGGGCTCTGCTCCGATATGACCAGAACCTTCTTTTTCGGGGAGCCGGACGAAGAGAGCCGCAGGGTCTATGAAACGGTACTGCGGGCGCAGCTGGCCGCGGAGGCGGCGATCAGACCCGGCGTGCCGCTTCGCGAGGTGGATGGGATCGCCAGGAATATCATCGGGGAGGCGGGCTACGGTTCTTATTTTACCCACAGGCTGGGTCATTTTATCGGCTATGACGTGCACGAGGCAGGAGATGCGTCTCCCGCTTCGGAAATCATTGCGGAGCCGGGAATGATCTTTTCCGTGGAGCCGGGGATTTATCTGCCGGACCGTGTGGGGGTGCGCATTGAGGATCTGGTGCTGGTGACGGAGGACGGGGTGCGGGTGCTGAACCATTATCCCAAGGAGCTGACCGTCATCGAAGGCTGAGGAAGGCAGGCTGCTGATTTCCTGCATAAAAAAGACGATTTGGGCCATACTGGTGTGTAACGGACGGAAAGTTTAATATGATTGGAAGATCAGTATGAGAAGAAGGGCAGCGGTGCTGCCGGAAAGGAATCGTCATGGAACAAGCAAATCAGCAGGAGGTTCGGCAGCAGAAGGAATACGAAAAGTATGTCAAGGAAGTGACCCCCACCCATAACCTGTGGCTTCAGATGCTGAAGGCATTTGTCACGGGTGGAATCATCTGCTGTATCGGACAGTTCATTTTGAATTATGCGGGAAATATGGGACTGGATAAGCAGACCGCGGGGAGCTGGTGCTCTCTGATTCTGGTATTTTTGTCGGTGGTTCTCACCGGATTCGGTCTTTATCCCAAGATTGTGAAGTGGGGCGGGGCCGGTGCTCTGGTTCCCATCACCGGCTTTGCCAACGGTGTGGCTGCTCCCGCCATCGAGTATAAAAGCGAGGGGCAGGTGTTTGGCATTGGCTGTAAGATCTTTACCATCGCGGGGCCGGTGATCCTGTACGGTATTCTTGCCAGCTGGGTGCTGGGGATTATTTATTATTTTTTGGACAGGATGGGTTTTCTGGCGTAACAGATTTACGCGGATAGAATAAATTGAACTGGAAGACAGCTTTTAAGAAGCAGAGCAGCGGATAGGGAACCCGTTGTTCTGTTTTTTATTAATATAATGAAAAAGCCTCTGTTGTTTTGGCGCAAAACATGATAATATAAGGAAAAAAGAGTGAGAGACACGCTGAGAATTAAAAGCAGGAGTTCTGTAATGAATATAAAAGAAAAAGTATTGGAATTATTAAAATATTGTTCTTCCTATCAGGGGCATTCTTATATGGTGGATGAGAGAAGAACAAATGGCGGATTTCAAGTAACATTGCCAGAGGAGGAAGAGATAATTGAAAGTCTTGATAAGCTACGATTTGTTCTGCTTACCGGGGAGGCAGGAGACGGCAAGTCTTATCTTTTAAAACGGTTAGATGAGAGACTGAAAGAGTATGGATTTCATGTTTTTCGGGACTTTTCAGAACTTCTGGAACAAAATGAGGGAAACGATGAGATATCCGAACAGACAGGGCTGGGAAAGAAAGAGATCATGCAGACGATTGCGGATATCGTGGAGGGAAAATCAGAAGAACGGATTATTATTGCGGCTAATGTGGGGATCTTTACAAAAACGGCTTTGATGTATCAGGAAGGATTACTGGAGGCATTTAACCAAAGTAATGACAGGATAAAAATTGTTAATTTTGAAAAGAGGAATCTGGCCGGCAATAAAATTGTTTTTAAACGGATTGTAGAAGCGTTTTTTGCATATGACGGGGAAATGTGCATAAATGGGAATTGTCCTTATTGCCAGTGCTGTCTTTACTTGCCCATATGGTGACTTTGGGGGAAAGCTGTGAGGAAAGGATGGCACGGGAGCGGTAAGATAAAGAAAGTCAGATTGCTTATGAGGATTGATTGAGGAGGCGAAAGTGTATGGCAGAAAGCCAGAATATTGAATATAAGGAGTCTTGGCGTGACGAGTATCTAAAATGGGCATGCGGCTTTGCTAATGCTGGAGGTGGGAAGATTTACATCGGCATAGATGATGCGGGGAAAGTTGTTGGTGTAAAGAATATTAAAAAGTTGATGGAGGACATCCCCAATAAAATACAATCTGGTCTTGGCATTATTGCCGATGTAAATAGATTGGAAAAAGATGGTCAGGAATATATCGAAATAAAGACTGAACCAAGCAGCTATCCGGTAAATTATCATGGGGAGTATCATTACCGAAGTGGTGCTACAAAACAGTTGCTTCAGGGAGCAGCTTTGACGGAATTCATCAGAGAGAAAACGGGTTTTTTGTGGGATGCAGTTCCGGTTGATAATATCGGTGTGGATGATCTTGACTGCGAAAGCATAGACATATTTAAACGTGAAGCTGTGCGTAAAAAGAGAATGGCGAAGGATGATTTGGACATGTCTAATGAAGAACTGATGGATCATCTGGATCTTCTGGAAGACGGTAGGTTAAAACGTGCAGCGGTCATGCTTTTCTATCGAAAGCCAGGGAGAATCATCACCGGTTGCTATGTGAAAATAGGAAAGTTTGGAGAAGGCTCTGATTTACAGTACCAGGATACTGTGGAGGGTTCTCTTTTCAATATTGCAGATAAAGTAATTGATTTGATTTATATGAAATATTTGAAGGCTAAGATTACTTATGAACATGATGTTAGGGTAGAAACGTATCCTTTTCCTCGAGAAGGTGTGAGGGAAGCAATCTATAATGCCTTGGGGCATAACAACTATGCGGCGAGTATTCCGATTCAGATCAGAATTGAGGAGGATGTTATGTATATTAGTAATAACTGTATTTTGCCAAAGAACTGGACGGTAGATACCTTGATGAAGCCGCACAAATCCGAGCCGTTTAATCCTTCTATTGCACATGTATTTTATCGTGCTGGTTACATTGAGGCATGGGGACGAGGCATTCAAAAAATATGTGAGTCGTGCCGCGAACTTGGCATACCTGATCCAGAATATACCGTGCTGGGTGATGACATAACAGTTAAATTTGTGGCATTACAGAGTGCAAAAATATCAGATTTCAGAGCTCCAAAACATCAGCCTGATGTTTTGGGTGAAGTTTTGGAAGAAAGAGTTTTAAATGAGTTAAGAGGAAATGCCGGCCTTAACCAGAAAGATCTTGCGGAAAGACTCCATACATCTCTTTCGTCTGTACAACGTGCTACGAGCAGATTGAAGGAAAGCGGACGCATACAGCGTGTTGGCGGCAAACGTTATGGCTATTGGGAAATACGAAGATAGTGGTATATTTTAATGGGCCCTAACTTGACACAAGCAGAGGGGCAGGTGTTCGGCATTGGCTGTAAGAGCTTTACCATTACGGGGCCGGTGATCCTGTATGGTATTCTTGCCAGCTGGGTGCTGGGGATTATTTATTATTATTTGGACAGGATGGATTTTCTGGCGTAACAGATTTACATGGATAGAATAAATTGAACTGGAAGACAGCTTTTAAGAAGCAGAGCAGATTTCAGGGCAAAAAATGGGGTCGGGAACCTGTTTTCAGATTCCCGGCCTGTGATTTTGTTTTAGATTGTCCGTTCTGCATTCATTTTTTCATCTTATCAGAAGGAAATAATTTTGGCGTGGTTGATTCCATGGATGTTAAAACCCCTGCAGCTGTCCTGTCAGAGCCCGTTCCAGCAGCTCGGGCAGGCGCTCCGGCGCGCAGGCGAAGCAGGGAATATCCATGGCGGAGATGCGCTGGGCGGTCTGGGCATCATAGAAGGGCTTTCCGCCGTCGGCGATGGCAAGCAGGACAATGACCGTCACCCCGGAGGATTTCAGTTCCTCGATGCGCCGAAGCAGCGCCGCCCGGTTTCCGCCCTCTTCCAGGTCGGAGATCAGGAAGAACAGCGATCTGGAAGGGGATTCTATCAGTCCCTGGCAGTAGGCGATTGACTTGGCAATGTCCGTGCCGCCGCCCATCTGAAAGCCGAAGAGCAGATCTACCGGGTCGGCGCAAAGGGGCGTCAGATCCATGATCTGTGTGTCGAAGGCCACTACGCTGGTCGAAACGGCGGACATGGAGGCCAGCACGCAGGCCATCACCGAGGAGTAGAGGATGGACTGTCCCATGGAGCCGCTTTGGTCAATATCCAGGATGACGTGCCAGCGGTTCACCCGGCTGGAACGGTCGAAGAACCAGACCCGCTCCGGAATGACGGCGCCAAGGGACGGATTGTAGTTTTTCAGGTTGCGCCGGATGGTATAGGGAAAATCCAGGGCGGAGGCGGCGGGCAGAGGAGAATGGGCCCGCCGGTTCAGCGCTGCCGTAACGGCCCGGCGCAGATCGTTTTCCAGCATCCGGTTCAGCTCCTCCACGATTTTGCGGATAAATTTCCGGGCGGATTCCTTGGATTTTTTCGGTATCTGATCCTTGAGCATGAGCAGTGTGGAGGCCAGATTCAGATCCGGCTCCAGGGTTTCCAGCAGCTCAGGCTCCAGAAGCAGCTGCTTTAAGCCCTTGCGCTCAATGGCATCGTTTTGTACCACGGCAACGATCTCCGGGTCAAAGAGGGAGCGCAGGTCTCCCAGCCATTTTGAAATATGAGGGGAGGAAGCCCCTCTGCCTGCGCCTCCTCCCTGGGTAAAGCTTTCGCCCGGGCCGCCGTAGATGGCCGAAAGGGCGCTGTCCATCAGCAGTTCTTCCTGGGAGAGGGGAGAGCTGCCCATTTGTTCAAATGAATTCTGTGTTTCCGAACCTAAAATCAATCGCCAGCGCGCCAGCTGCTGTGTCTGTTCCATAAATAATTCCTTTCCTTAGATATCGTCAAAATCAAAGTCATCCAGATCGGACAGCATTTCCTGTTCCTCGGCGGTGGTTTCCTTCATGAGAAGCTCTGCGGCCGAAACCGGGCTGCAGCCCCAGATTTCACCCAGATTTTCCGCCACGTCATTTTTTTCTCCGGGGGAAAAGTCGGCAAAGGCGCGGCGCAGGAATACCAGAGCTCTGCGGAAGGCGGTGTCGTCCAGCCCCGACAGGTAGTCGTCCAGCCGCCGCCAGAGGGAAAGGCGGACGATGAGAGCCCGGCGGTTTTTTGAGGCAAGTCCCTCAAACCATCCGGCCCCCAGATCGGCGGGGACGCCGGGAGACAGTCTCCTGGCCACTTCCCGGGCCAGCAGCTCTTCGTTTACGGTTCCGCGTTCCAGAAGGATTGCCAGGGCAAAGCCGCTGCAGTGAGGATTCAGGTCATCCCGGTCTGAGACGGTGTGAAGCAGGGCCAGCAGGCGGTCTTCCTCCAGAAAGTCATGGGCCAGCTGAAGGGTGTTCAGCCGATCCATGGATCTGGCGATGTCGGGAGCGGCCTTGGCGTCGCAGACGCAGGATTCCTCCAGGGTCAGGCAGGCCCGCAGATAGAGCTGCTTTAACAGCGGCAGGATGGGCTCCGAGCGGAAACGACGCAGATCTCCGTAGCGCACCACAAAGGACAGGCGCTGGGCGGTTTCCGTCACATCGGTCAGTGCTGCGGCGTCCACCGACAGTCCCTGGAGTACCGACAGCGCGTGTACCGCGGCGGCAGGCATCCCGCACAGGAAGGCATCCTCAAAGATGGCGGCAGCCTGAGCGATGGTGGTGCTGTTTTCGGCCCGTTCTCTCAGGGCAAATGCAGCGGCGCCTTCTATGGTATCTCCCAGCAGGGAGGATTCCACCACTTCGATCTCGGCTTCCGGCGTCCAGCGCAGTTCCCAGTATTCTCCCCAGTTTGCGCCGTCCTGCCGGGAGGGAAGAAGTGTGGCAAAGTGGATTCCAAGCACCCGCAGGCGTTGGAGAAAGAAAGAACGGCGCAGGTCAGCCAGGGCTGCCTGTTCCGATTTTACATTCAGTTTTTCCCGCAGATCCAGATCCAGCTCCTGCAATTGGGCCGTGCGGTACTTTTCCAGCCGAAGTTCCTTCAGCTGACGATAGAAATCCTCCTGCACCGAGGTGCGGCTCACGCCCTCGGGAAGAAAACCGATTTTTTTGCCGATTTCCGTGTCCGCCGCCGCCAGGGCAAGCTCGGAAAAATTTCCGTGTCCCATCGTGGTGACACTGGCGTCCCGCAGGTCGGACAGGGTGGGATACCGGCTGCCCCGCATGGCAGCCAGAGTGTCCGCCAGTCTTGCGGCTTCAATGACTTCGGCGGAGGATACGATATTTCCGGCTTTTCTGTGGGCGGCTGCCAATCGGGTAAGGTACAGATAGGGTGCTTCCTCCAGCCCCTGGCCGTTCATGGATTCCCAGAGAATCTCAAAATAAGCCGGAGCCTTGTTTCCGGCTCCGTAGCCGGACCGGGAGGTCAGCCGGTAGTAGGAGTAGGGCATCAGGGTGGCTGTACTTTCCATCCGGGGCAGAGATTTTTCCTCCTCGTCTGTCATAGGCTGATTTGTCTCCAGCCCTGCCACATGGAAAGCGCCGCAGACGCAAAAAATCTTTTCTGCAGGGATACCGGATTCCACAGCCTGCCGGATGATCCGCTTCATATAGGCCTCCCGCACCAGGGTTTCGGCAATGTCGTGCCTGTCGTCCGCGGATGCTTCCCGCAGCAGACGTCCGAAGGTGCCCGCGGCATCCTGATATTGATCTCCTGTCTGTTCAAAGTGTCGTTCCCAGAAGGTGTCGTGATCCTCGCCGGTAAGGGTTTCCAGGCGGTGGTAGATACTTTCCGTAGTCTCTCCCCGCTCCCCCCGGGCAGCGACAGCCGATTCGTTTGATGAGGCTGTCCGTATCTCCGAAGCAGACTGATTTCCGGAGGCAGGCTGCTGTTTCCCTGAAGCGGCTTCTTCCTTGTCCAGGGCAGCCTCCTGCTCATCGGAAACAGCTTCTGTCTTGTCCAGGGCAGGCTCCTGCTCATCAGGAGCGGTTTCCGCCTCGTTCAGAGAAGGCTCTTGCTGCTCAGTCTCTTGCTGCTCAGTCTCTTGCTGCTCAGTCTCTTGCTGCGCAAGAGACAGAAATACGCCGGAGGGAAGATCCATAAAGCGGCATTCCACCCCATGCTCGTGAGCCCACAGGATGGCCTGGATTTCGGGTGAATAGATGGCAAACGGATAAAGGATCGTGCGGACAGGCGGCGTCTGGGTGTAGGCCAGAATGGCGGCCGGAAACCGGGTGTCCGGGTGACACAGCCATTTCATCTGGTCGTTTAAGTCGCTGGGGCCTTCCACAAGCACCAGGGCGGGAGCGGCCGCATTCAGCGCCTTGCGCAGCTGGAATGCCGCCGCCGGTGACAGGTGGCGCACGCCAAAAAAGATTGGCCCGCCCATCACTCGTTCAGCTCCCGGCAGGCACGGTAAAGAGAGAGCCATGCACTGCCCCGTTTTTTCATTACATTTTCCAGATATTCGTTCCAGCAGAGCTTATCCTTGTCCTCGTCTTTGATCACTGCGCCCTGCAGTGCGGCGGCCAGATCCTCTGCCGTGACGGTTCCGTTTCCGAAGCTTCCGGCCAGGGCCATGGAGTTTGCCAGCAGGGAGATGGCTTCGGCTGTGGAGAGGACGCCCGAGGTGGTCTTCAGCTTTTGTTTTCCGTCCAGGGTAGCTCCGCCCCGCAGTTCCCGGAAGATGGTGACTACCTTTTCCACGGTGTTTTCATCCGGCTGTTTTGCGTTCAGATCCAGGCCGGAGGAAAGCTGGGCAACTCTGGTGCGGACGATTTCCAGCTCGGTGGACATATCAGAAGGGGTGGGCAGCACGATAATGTTGAAACGCCGTTTGAGGGCGGCGGACATGTCGTTGACTCCCTTGTCCCGGGTGTTGGCGGTGGCGATGACGGAAAAGCCCTTTTTGGCCGGAAGCTCCAGCCCCAGCTCTGGAATGCTGAGTCGTTTCTCCGACAGGATGGAGATCAGCGCATCCTGCACTTCGCTGGCACAGCGGGAGATCTCCTCGATGCGGGCGATGGAGCCGGTTTCCATGGCCTGATACACGGGACTTTTTACCATGGCTTCGGGACAGGGCCCCTTTGCGATGAGCATGGCGTAGTTCCAGGAGTAGCGGATTTGTTCCTCGGTGGTTCCGGCGGTGCCCTGAATCACCTTGGTGGAATCTCCGTTGACTGCGGCGGACAGATGTTCGCTGAGCCAGGATTTTGCGGTGCCCGGCTCACCGATGAGAAGGAGTGCCCGGTCAGTGACCAGGGTGGAGATGGCAATCTCCACCAGACGGCGGTTTCCCATATATTTCGGTGTGATATCCACGCCCTTGACCTTTACGCCTCCGGTGATATATGTTAGGACGGAGCGGGGGGACATCCGCCATCCGGTGGGGATGGAATCCTTTTCCGCCGAGATCAGTGCGTCGATTTCAGTCTGATAAAGCTCCTCCGCAGGGAGGCGCTGAATTTTTATTTCTGCCATGTTTTTACCTCATTTCTCATCTTAAATATTCCATGTGTGCCATTCAGGGAAAGGTCTGCCTGCCTGAAGATCCACAATGGTTTTGGTAAAGACGGTTTCTTTTACTTCTTTTTTTTGTGTGAAAAATTCTCCGGCCTGTATTTCCTCCAACAGGAGAATCATCTCCTGGGCAGGCAGGGTTTTGGACGCTTCGTCCAACAGGCTCCAGACAGAATAAAGATAAGGGGCTCTTTTGCTCTTCTTCATACTGTCCGCCAGAATGCCCAGTGGGCTGGAGCCAAAGTAAAGCAGCCAGCGGCTGAAGCTGTTCCAGAAGCCGGTTTCCAATGCGCGCCGGCGAAGCCAGGGAATAATGATCCGGCACATGGCTTCGTCCGACCGGTTGACAAGGCGTGCAAGAAAAGTGTCAAAGCCGTCAACCAGTTCCCCGGTTTGGAAGGGTGTCGGTTGTCTGTCCAAAGAAGGTTTCCACACGGCGTCGATCAGTCTCCGGATCCATCTGGGATCCAGGGGCTGGGCGGGAGCAGGGCCTTCTGCGGCGCCGGCAAGGAAGGAAAAGGTAGAGGGAGCTGTGGCGTAGCGGTTCTGCTCTTTGTCCCAGTATACGCGGCTTAATCCCTTTAAAACGGCATCGCTCAATTCTCGCTTTCGCTTGTTTTCCGTCAGCGGCTTTGCGGTGAGCACATAGGGAGAAAAGCGGTCATACACCTCTTCGGCCGGCAGAGTGAGCAGCGCGGCGAGGAATGCGTGTGGCAGCCAGCGGGGATTTTCCGTGTCCTTTTCCCACAGCTCAAAGCACAGGTCACAAAGCTGTTTCGTATCGCGGAGACTGAAAAACAGCATGTCGGTCAGACGTTGGTCAACTGTCAGGGGCATGCTCTTGTGCGTCTGCAGCCGGCCGATTTCTTCCAGATGTTTGTCTGCCCAGCGCCAGAAATCCAGCATGGCGGGAGAGGATTTGTGATAGGAGGCATGCAGCCAGAGCAACAGTTCCTCCTGGAATTCCGGCGACATGGGTTTGGGGTTGGCAAGAGCCCGACGAAGCTGCTCCTGTAATCCGGCAGCCGTCAGATCGGAAGCCCAGTCGGAGGAGGCAAGTTCAAGGAAACGGACGGAGTTGCCGTTTTTCTGCAGCTCCTTTTTCCAGAATTCCAAAACCGCTTCTCCCTCCTGCAGCGCAAGGCCCTGCAGAGCGGCGTCCCGATTGGAGCCCCGCTCGCCCTTGGAAAGCTGCAGCAGAAAATCCGTATTATCGGAATCGGTTCCCAGGGCGGTGATAATGGCCGTGCGGACATCCTTTTTTGCCTCGGACAGAACTTCCTTCAGCCAGGGGGTGGCGGCGGAACCCTCCAGGGCGGAGATGACCTCCACCCGCCGAACCATTTCCTTTTTTCCGGCGGGATCAAAATCTTTTTTGAGCAGGGCGGCAATCTCCGGTCTTTGGGCCTTCAGGATATCGGAAATCAGCTCTGCCAGCTCGGCGTATCCATCGCCCAGCCCCGGGATGAGAGCGGGCAGAACCCGGAAATCCCCGAAGTATTCGGGATGGTTTTCCCACATGTCCCTGATCAGGTTCATCCGGCCTCCGCCGGTGCCGGTGAGCGCTTCCAGCAGAGGCTGAAGCTGCCCGTAGGAAAGTGGGGCGCAGGTTCCGAACCCGGCGGGAAGGGGAGTCAGTTCTCCGTCCATACCGCAGGCGCCCTGGGTGTAAGATACCGCGTCCACCAGCGACAGCAGATCCAGCAGCTGTCCGCTTCTGTCCTCCGGAGGGGCGGCCAGCAGATTCTGCAGCCCGCTGTCAATTTTTGCAAATACCGGGCTTGCGGCGGCAAGGGGTTTCAGGGCTTCCGCAGCCCTCTGAAGCCGAAAATCTTCGGCCAGCAGGCCGGTTCCGGCTATGGCGGCCTGTTCCAGCCGTGTTTTTACATCAAATAGAGGTTGTAAATTCATGTTGACTCCTCTCTCTCCTTAAAATTGCAGCCGGATCAGGCGTTCCGGTGTGAGAATGCTGTAGGGGTGCAGGCAGATGCTGCGGTCTTCCTCGTTGTAGAACATCAGTCCGAACAGGGCGCTGCCTGATGGAAGCTCTTCCGGCAGAAGGGCAAGCCGGTCCGTGGAGGCATGGCTCGTTCCGTCCTCCGGGCGGTCGCGAAGAACGATACGCTGCCCTTTGGGATCCTCCAGCACAAAGGTGTCCCCCACCTTTCCCAGCTGACCAATGGGAAGCAGAACGGCCAGAAACTTGGGAAGCAGGGTATTTTTGATTTGATTTTTGGTCTCCTTCAGAGCCGTTGCCAGGTCCGGCCGGGCAAGAGCGGGCAGAGCGGCGCGCTCGTCTTCCGTGAGAGGACGTGAGGATGCGGCATCCCAGCGGATACGGCAGTTTCCTTCCCCCGGGTAGGTATAGAGGGTGGGGATTTCCAGCAGGTCGAATCGGCTGTCCTCCCCTTTGACATATTTCAGTGCCTTGAGGGGACGGTAGTTCAGGGTCTGGTCGATGCGGCCGCTGTCCGTATCCAGCCACCAGCCGCGTTCTATGTATTCCTTCTTTGCATCGTCGTAGGACACGTCAAAGGACAGCTGGATCAGCCTGGCTTTCTCGCGGAAGGCGCCGATTGCATGGAGGTCCTCCAGCTTCCAGACTCCGCCCAGAGCCTCAAAAAGCACGGTATCCTCGGAGGAGAAGTTATCGTTATCCAGTTTTGTCTGTAAAAAAGTCCGGGATTTTTTAATGACGGAGCGCAGATAGATCAGAATGCGCAGAGCTTCTGCGTAAGAGGTGTCCGACGAACCGGAATTCTGCTGGATCGTGCGGACTGCCAGAGCCATGCGCGTGAAGGCTGCCTGCAGGCCGGTGAGATAGCTGCTGCCCAGATCCTTTGCCAGCTTGTCATAAGCCTGGGCGGAACTGCCCGACAGAGTTCCGACGCCTGCGGTGAGTAGATCGTTTACCATTTTTTCAGCCATGTCCAGACCTTCCAGCTGCCGGGCCATTTTTTTCTTCTGAGCGGCAGGGTTGGCCTTTTTGGCCTTCGGCGGTTCATCGGATTCCTTTTTTGCGGCGCGGGCAGCCTGACGGTTCCGTTTTTCCGCAATGTCCTGAGGAATCTCCGCCGTCTCAAAGTTCCTGCCTGCCAGCTGTTCGAACATCAGGCCCAGGGCGTGCTTGCAGGGAAACTGCCGGCTGGGGCAGGAGCAGCGGCACACGGGGGCGTCCGGGTTGAGCCAGTCGATGGAGACACTGTAAGGATTTTTCCCGCTTCCGGCGCATTCTCCCCAGTAGAGAGTATTGTCCTGTGTTTTGTGCAGGGCGGAAAAGCTTCCTTTTTTTGACAGTTTCCGCCCGTTCTCCGCCGCTGCGGGATTGGGCGCCTGGAGCAAGATCATTTGTTCTGTCAATTCCATAAAAGATACTCCTCCTTTTGAAGGTTGTAAAAAATTTTGAAATTATTGTACCATGTTTCGGCCCGAAATTCAATTGCCCGATTTTTGCGATGAGCGGCATGGAAGCTCCGAAGACCAGGCAATGGCGGTATTTATTGTAAAAATTTGTTTGACATCTGCCGCGGTCTGTATTATGATATGAGTGTATTAAGAAACGTAATACACTTGGGAGACGCAATACGCTTGCGTATGTGTTGACCATAAAGAGACGGACAGGAAGGGAGGAACTCATGATTCTGCTGGATTACAGGGATAAGAGGCCTATCTATGAGCAGGTGGTGGAGAAGCTGGAACGGCTGATTGTAAACGGGGCCCTGGAAGCGGATTCCAGGATGCCCAGTGTCAGGAGTATGGGCGTGGAGCTGGCAGTGAATCCCAATACCATACAGCGGGCCTACAATCAGCTGGAGCAGGACGGGTATCTCTACACCGTGTCCGGAAGAGGAAGCTTTGTGGCCCCGGAGAGTGAATGGCGGGACGGGAAAAAGCAGAAGATGCTGGCGGAGTGGAGTCTTGTGACAGAACAGGCAAAGGAAGCGGGACTGACCCGGAGGGAGTTGGAGAGTGCACTGGGAAGGATTTATGGTGAGAGTGTATGATAGAGATAAAAAATCTGGCAAAAAGCTTTGAGAAGGTCAGGGCGATCGACCATGTCAGCGCTCGCATAGAGGAAGGGCATGTATTCGGCCTGATCGGAACCAACGGCGCGGGAAAATCCACTTTTATGAGGATGCTGTCCGGTGTATTGAAGCCGGACGAGGGGGAAATCCTGGTGGACGGGGAGCCGGTCTGGGATAATCCGGCGGTGAAGGAGAAGCTTTTTTATATCTCCGACGACCAGTACTTTTTTAAAAGCGGAACGCCCAGGGATATGCTGAAGCTGTACAGAACCTTTTACCCTGCGTTCGACGGGGAAAAATGGAGGGAACTGCTGCACAGAATGGGGCTGGAGGAAAACCGCAAGATCAATACATTTTCCAAGGGGATGAAAAAGCAGCTGTCTATTCTCTGCGGTGTCTGTGCCAACACAAAGTACCTGCTCTGCGACGAGACTTTCGACGGACTTGACCCGGTGATGAGGCAGGCGGTAAAGGCCCTCTTCGCCAGGGAGATCGACGCAAGAAGCCTGACTCCAGTCATCGCATCCCACAATCTGCGGGAGCTGGAAGATATCTGCGAGTATGTGGGGCTGCTTCACAGAGGCGGAATTCTGCTGGAGAAGGATGTGGATGAGATGAAGCTGAATATTCACAAGCTCCAGTGTGTGATCCGGGAGGAGGAAATGCTCCGGAAGATCAGGAACAGTCTGGACATAATGACCTGCAGCAATCGTGGGTCTCTGTATACGATAACCCTGCGGGGAGGCAGGGAGAAGGTGGTGGAATTCATGGAGCTTTTGAATCCTGTTTTCTATGAACTGCTGCCGCTGTCCCTGGAAGAAATTTTTATCAGCGAAACGGAGGTGAAGGGATATGACGTCAAGGCATTGCTTTTTTAGCGTGATGAAGGAGGATCTGCGTCATAAGACGTGGATGCTGGCGCTTTCCGTCCTCGGGAATCTGCTGGCCCTGCCGGTGCTGTTCCTTCTCGGCACAGGGGGAGGGAGGTACAGCATGGCCTCTTCTTCCTCCATGTTTCGGCCGTTGGACCTGGAGAGCCGGGAGATTAGTATGTTTTTCGGTATGGGGATGAGTGTGAGCTGCGGCGTCGTGGCTGTAGTCGGGGCGCTTATTGTGGGGCTTTTCGGATTCCGCTTTCTGTTTCGCCGGAACATGGTGGATACCTGGCACAGCATGCCGGTGAGTCGAAGGGTGCTCTTTGCCGTGGGCTGGCTGAACGGTTTTCTGATCTGGTTCGTTCCCTTTCTGGCAAACCTGCTTGTGACGATGATTCTGGGTGGGAGCAGGTTGAGTGTGCTGAAGAAAAAGGCCATGGCACTTCCGGGGCTGAGTGCTGCGGAGCGGGAAGTGCTGACACAATGGCCTGGGTCAGGCAGTATTCTGCGGGAGACACTGCTGTCGGTGCTTGGACTGACGATAGCCTTTCTGGTGGCGTATCATCTGACGCTTCTCGCGGTGGTGTTGTGCGGGAATCTGCTGAATGCGCTGGTCACGGTAGCCGTTCTGGGAAGCGGGGCGCTGTCTGTATGGGGGATCCTGCAGTTCTTTCAGATGTTTTACTGGGATACGTTTCTGGAGTCTCCGCATTTTTCGGAGGTGCTGGAGAAGGTATTGTACGCCTCGCCGCTGGCATCCTCCATTTATGTGCTGTGCAGAAGAGTATGGGAATTTACGGGGGAGGGCGGCGGCAGCTTTGCCGCTGCGGCGGTGTGGAATCTGGCCATTGCGGCAGGTATGGGAGTCCTTGCATGGTATCTTTATGAGAGACGTCCCTCGGAGCTGTCCGAGCAGGGGCTGCGGAACAAACCCGTGAAATTTCTGATTCAGACAGTGGTCTCTGTAGTGGCCGCGTTGGGTGGATGGATGCTGTTCAGTGCCATCACGGGAATCGCGCTGGGCAATCTGTCTGTTTTGGGATGGTGCATTTTTGGAGCGCTTCTTGTGGGGATCGTTGTGTTCGGCACACTGGATATTATTTTCCAGATGGACTTCAAGGCGTTTTTCTCTCATAAAATATGGATGGCGGCCACTATGCTGGCAAGTCTTCTGATCGGCTTTGCCTTCCGGTTTGACTGGATGGGGCATGACACCTGGCTGCCTGCGGAGGAGGATATTGCGGAGATAGCCGTATATGACGCTTCTTTTGCCAACCGGTTTTACCGTTCCAACAAAGAGACGGACTACCCGTTGGAGCAGGTGCATATTGAGAATCCGGCGGCAGCTGCGGCGTTTTTGCAGTCGGCGGTAGATTATCTGGAAAACGGAATTTCTTCGGAGGACATGGGCCCCGGGGAGCGCGTATACCTGGAAAATCTGGAGGCCAGGGTCACGCTGAAGAACGGAAGAAGCTATTACAGGACGTATACGGTCAGCAGCGCTGACAGCGAGCCGGCCTATGCGCTTCTGACCACGCCGGAGTATCTGAATACAGTGTTTCGCCTGGGGGATACGGAACGGACCTATGTAACGCAAATGACCCTGGAGAGGGGCAGGTGGCGCTGGCAGGTGGAGGCGGATAACAACCGGGAACTGATCAATGAAGTTTTTGATGCCTATAACCGGGATCTGGAGGAAAATCCGGATGTGTTCATCCGCAGGGACGGAAGGCTGCTTGCGCAGGTGAGGGTGGAGCTGGGAACAGACGAATGGACCGACAGCAGATATCTGGAGGTTTTTGAGGAGATGCAACATACGGTGGAGGCTCTGTGCCGGCTGGGCTTTGACGACTATGTAATGCCGCCGCTGCCGGAAGAGGTGGGGGAGATCCGGCTTGGGGTACATGACTGGAATGAGGAGAAAAGTCCCCTGGAGCGCGCCCGGGAAACCTACAGGGTGTATGACGGCAATACAGAAGGAGAAGAAGCAATATTTTTTTCGGAGGATGTCTTTGTGATGGAGGAGACAGGGGAGGAAATTCTGGTGTCTGTCACCGATCCGGCGGAGATCGAGGAGCTTTTGGAGTTGTTTTCCTTTGCGGAGAGAAGACAGAGTATTTCCGTGTTTTGCCGGAAACAGGAGGTCCGCGGGGTGGTAACCGTTGTGGGCAAGGACGGAAGCAGCTTTGCCGTCACGATTCCGGAGGGAGCGCTGCCGGAGAAATATATTTTGAGATTTTCAGAGCTGTAGTCCGTGCAGGACGGCAGAGTAACCAGGGCAGGAGGATGGAGTATATGAACGGAAAATCAGAAGGGGGAAACATTTTAATTTACGGAGCGGAGGGAGTTTCCGAGGTGCTGGAATGTATGCTGAGGGGATGCGGCTATCAGGTACTGCGCCTGAATGAGAAGGAGGCGCTGAAGGAATGCTTTGCGCAGGAGGGGACGGCGCTGCTTCTGTATGATTTCCAGACGGAGGCGGGGAATGACGCCGATGCCCTGGAGCTGATCGGGGAGCTGCGGCAAAGCTGTAACAGGCCGCTTATGGCCATAGTGGACCGGGGAAAGGAAATGCTTCGCATTCTGGCGCTGAACGCCGGGGCGGACGATCTTTTGGACAGCGATTGTTCTTCCATGGAAAGCCTGGCGCGCATTCAGGCACAGATCCGCTGTTACCGGAGGCTGACGGCAGAAAAGAACCGTCCCTGTTCCGTCAGGTTAAAGGATCTGGAGATGGACGACAGGGCAAAGCTGGTGCTGGTAAAGGGAAACAAGGTAGATCTGACGCCCACGGAATATAAGATTCTAAGGCTGCTCATGGAGAAGCCCGGCAGGGTGCTCTCCAACCGGCAGATTTACGAGCGCATCTGGAAGATGGCTCCCATCGGGTCGGATAACACGGTTGCGGTGCACATCCGCCATATCAGGGAAAAAATTGAAGAGAATCCGCAGGAACCCCGCTACCTGCAGGTGGTCTGGGGCCAGGGGTACAAGGTGGGATGAAAGCTTTCATCCTGCCTTCTTTTTTTGTGGAAAAAAAAGGTGCTTTATGCTATCATGAAGACATTATGGGGAGGTTACACAATGAAAACAATGTTTATCATGGTACTGGCCATGTTTCTTGCCGGAGTGATCGGCTGCTGCGTTGTCACCGTAAGGAAAAAGAGCGAATATTCCGCTGCCATACTGCGGCTTTTGGCCGCGGGGAGTGTTGCCATGGCAGCTTATCTGCTTTTTCTGCTCACGGAAAACCGGACGGCGGCCATGTTTTTTGACGGCCTCTATTTTGCCAGCATAGACTGGATGCTGCTCTGTATGCTGGCCTTTGTGCTGCGCTATACGAATACCCGGAGCTATACGAAATTTATCAGAAACCTTTTTCTGCTGGCCGTGTGCATAGACACCCTGGTGCTGCTGTGCAACGTGGGCGGGGAAAAGATGTTTACCCTGGAGCGGGGGATACACGCGGGGACAGGCATGTCCTACTGGAGCGTGTCCTTTGGACGCCCCTTTTATTATCATCTGGGGTTCTGCTATGGGATGGCTTCCCTTGCCCTGGCCATACTTCTCGCAAAGCTGGTGAAGTCGTCCAGGAGATACCGGAAGATGTATCTGTACACACTGATTCCCTTTGTGGTAGTGCTTGGACTGAATGCGTTCTGCCATACCACAAAGTATCCCGTTGATTTTTCCCTGCTGCTGTATGTGCTGTTGGCTGTTTCCATCTGCTATTCTTCCCTGTATGCCGTGCCAAGAGGGCTGTTGGAGGACACGCTGATCAGCGTTGTGGAGGATTTCAGCAACGGGATTCTGTGTTTTGACGTCAGGGGAAAATGTATTTACGCCAACGAAAAAGCCTGCGAGCTGTTCGGTGTGGAACAGGGTGGGGATTACGCTGCACTGGAGCAGTATGATAAGAAATGGCGCGAAGACAATTGCGGAGATCCGGCGGAGAGCAGGGAGTGGGAGGAAACATATACCACCGCAGGGGAGGAGCGTTTTTATAATGTAGGGTATCAGCAGCTGAAGGATGAGAGGGGAGACGCCTTCGGATACGTTTTCAGGCTGACGGACAGGACGGAGGCAATCAGGCGTTTTCGGGAGGAGCAGTACCTGGCCACCCATGACAGACTGACGGGGCTCTACAATCGGGAATATTTTTTCCAGAAGGCAGAGCAGATTCTCCGCAGGAAGCCGGACACGGAGCGGTACATGGTGTGTACCAATATCAGGAATTTCAAGCTGATCAATGATCTGTTCGGTGAGGAGATGGGGGACAGAGTGCTGGTGGATCAGGCATCCCTGCTGAAATTTTCCAATTATGAGGACTGCATTCAGGGCCGGATCGGAGCCGACAAATTTGCCATGCTGGTGTCAAAGGAGAATTTCAATCCGGAACTGGCGGTGAAAAATACCGGCAAGCTGCAGTATCTCATCAATGACAGCAACTATAAGATACAGGTCTCCATCGGCGTGTACAGGATTGAGGATCCCAACGAGAGCCCCCAGGTCATGTATGACAGGGCCAATATGGCCATCGAATCGCCCCAGGGGGAGTACAACAAGGCTGTGGTATACTATGACAGCAGGATGCTGGAGCAGCTGATGCACGAAAAAAGCGTTGTCAGCGAATTTGAACATGCGCTGGAGGAAGGGCAGTTTCAGATGTATCTTCAGCCCCTGGTGGGAGCGGACGGAGAGCTGAAGGGGGCGGAAGCGCTTGCCAGGTGGAAGCATCCCGCCCAGGGACTGATCCAGCCCATCGATTTTATCTCCGTGGTGGAGAAGTCCGGGCTGATTATCCGGCTGGACGAGTATATCTGGGAGCTTGCCGCCCGGAAGCTGCGGGACTGGAAGGAACGGGGGCTGGAAGAGCTGAGCATCTCCGTCAATGTCTCCGGCAAGGACTTCTATTATGTGGATCTGTACAAAACCTTTACCGAGCTGGCGGAGAAATACGGGATATCACCGGACAGACTGAACATTGAGATCACGGAGACGGTGCTGATGACCGATCTGGAGATGCACCTGGAGGTTTTAAGCAGGCTGCAGGAGTACGGCTTCTGCATTGAGATTGACGATTTCGGAAGCGGGTATTCGTCTTTGAATATGCTGAAGGATATTCGGGCGGATGTGCTGAAGATCGATGTGCTTTTCCTGCGTGAGACGGAAAATAAAGAGAGAAGCCGTGTCATATTATCCAGTGTCATCGACATGGCAAAGCGGCTGGGAATTTCCGTCATCACGGAGGGTGTGGAGACAAAGGAACAGATTCAGATGCTGACGGATATGGGGTGCGAGATGTTCCAGGGCTTTTACTTTTCGCAGCCTGTTCCGGTGGAAAAATTTGAGGAGATTTATCTGAGCGGAAGGCCGTGAGCCTTCTGAAACAGGGGATTTGAGGCGGAGGGGTTCCGGAGTGAAAAGAAGGAAAACTGGAAAAATCTGTATGGGGGCTGCAGCGCTGTGGCTGTTTCTGCTTTGCGGCTGTGGCGAGGAAGCGCCCCGGCTTGAGGACGGGGCTTCGTCCCGGGAAAATGCATGGGATGCATCGGAAGCCGAACCGGAGAGCAGGGAAGCCGGAGCCGGGGCGGAGGTTTCCGGGGCAGGGGAAAACTGTTGGGAAGAAGAGCGGAAAGCTGAGGGGCAGGACGGGCAGACAGGAGCCGGGGATCCGGCGGAGGCAGAGGGCACGGCATCAGACCCGGCAGCCCCGGCTGCATCCGCAGACCCGGAGGAGGATGTCCCGCAGGAGGTCACGCTGGTCATGGTGGGAGATATTCTGCTTCACACGCGGGTGGCGGAGAGCGGCAGGACGGAGGACGGCGGGTATGATTTTACCGCGGTCTTTGCGCAGATGAAGGAGGAGATCGGGCAGGCGGACATCGCGCTGGTAAACCAGGAGGTCATCATCGGCGGGGAGGAGCTGGGAGTCAGCGGGTATCCCGCCTTCAATGCGCCCTATGAGCTGGGGGATGCCCTGGTGGACGCCGGTTTTGATGTGATTCTCCATGCCACCAATCACGCGCTGGATAAGGGCAGGAAGGGACTCCTGAATTGTCTTGCCTTCTGGGAGGAAAACTATCCGGAGGAAACGGTGGTGGGAATCCATGAAAGCAGTGAGAAAAGCCAGGAGATCTGTGTTGTGGAGCAGGATGGAATCCGTATAGCCATTCTCAATTATACCTACGGAACCAACGGAATTGCCCTGCCGGAGGATATGCCCTATGCGGTGGAGCTGCTGGAGGAGCAGCGGGTGGCGGAGGATATCCGGGCGGCGGAGGAGCTGGCGGATTTTACCATAGTCTGTCCCCACTGGGGCACGGAGTACACCCTGACCCAGACGAAGGCTCAGGAGCGATGGGCCAGGTTCTTTTCCGAGAATGGGGCGGATCTTGTGATCGGGACACATCCCCATGTGCCGGAGCCGGTGGAATGGGTGGAGGATACGCTGGTGTATTATTCTCTGGGCAACTTTGTGAACTGGACTTCCGGGACGGTGGACGGTGTTGCGAACCGGATGGTGGGCGGTATGGCCCGGGTGACGCTGACCAGGGAGGAGGACGGGGAGGTAGTCTTCTCGGACTGGTCTGTGGAACCGCTGGTGTGTCATGTGGAGAAGGGCTTCGGCGGCGTGACGGTGTATCCGCTGGCAGAGTACACCGAGGAACTGGCTGGGCGCAACGAGATTGTAAGTCAGGATGCGGATTTTTCCCTGGAATATTGTCTGGAGGTGGTTGACCAGGTATTCGGAGAGGCTGCAAGGGGCCCACAGCAGGGCAGGCCGTAGGCGGGCAGGGAAGAATTTTCGAGGTATGACAAAGAAAGGTGCGGCAGAATGGCACAGGAGTGGTTATCCAGAACGGAACTTTTGCTGGGCAGTAAAAACATGATACGGCTGGAGCGGGCCCGGGTGGCGGTGTTTGGCATCGGCGGCGTGGGGGGCCATGTGGTGGAGGCGCTGGCGCGCAGCGGCGTGGGCGCGCTGGATCTGATCGACGATGATATCGTGGTTCCCAGCAATCTGAACCGGCAGATCATCGCGACAGTGAGCGCGCTGGGAAGACCGAAGGTGGAGGCTGCCAGAGAAAGGATCCTGGAGATCAATCCGGACTGCCGGGTCACCGTCCACAAAACCTTTTATCTGCCGGAGACGGCGGCGGGGTTTGATTTTTCGATGTATGACTATGTGGTGGACGCCATCGACACGGTGACGGGAAAGCTGATGCTGGCAGAGCAGGCTGCTGAGGCGGGAACGCCTCTGATCAGTTCCATGGGAGCCGGGAACAAGCTGGATCCCGCGGCGTTTCGGGTGGCGGATATCTATGAGACGAAGGTGTGCCCGCTGGCGAAGGTGATGCGCAGGGAGTTGAAGAAGCGGGGGATCCGGTCCCTGAAGGTGGTGTATTCCGAGGAGTCGCCCGTAGCCCCAGTGATGGAGAACGACTCGGCATTGTGCGCGGAAGCGGCAGGCAGGAGTAAGCCGGAGTCGGCGTATGTTCAGACGGTGTGCGCGGAAGCGGCAGGACAGCGTAAGCCGGAGTCGGCATATGTCCTGGAGAGCTGCATGGGAACGGCGGACAGCCGCGATTCGGAGGCGCCTGTCGGCGGAAGGCGCAGAGCGCCCGGCAGTATCGCCTTTGTGCCCTCCGTGGCAGGGCTGATCATTGCCGGAGAGGTGATAAAGGATCTGTGCGCTTCCGGGAGAGAAGCTCCGGATGGATGACAGGATGCAGGTATGGGAAGAGGTTGCTTGGATAAAATGAACCTATGACAGGACAGAAAGGCGGATTCGGAAAATGGCTCAGTTGATTGACGGAAAGAAAATTGCACAGGAGATTAAGGATGAATTAAAGGAACGAATGACCCGGCTGAAGGCAGCTGGGGAGAGCAGGCGTCTTGCCGTGATTCAGGTGGGCAGCGATCCGGCGTCCACCGTCTATGTGAACAACAAGAAAAAGGCCTGTGAGTACATCGGCATCGACTCTCTCTCCTATGAGCAGCCGGAGGAGACCACGCAGGAGGAGCTTTTGGAGCTGATTGGGGAGCTGAACGCACGAAGGGATGTGAACGGCATTCTGGTGCAGCTTCCGGTTCCGGGACATATCGACGAGGAAAAAATACTGCTGGCCATCGATCCCGGAAAGGATGTGGACGGCTTCCATCCCGTGAATGTGGGGAATTTAAGCATCGGTCGGCCGGGCTATGTGTCCTGTACGCCGGCCGGAGTAATCCAGCTTTTGAAGCGTTCCGGCATTACAATCGAAGGCAAGGAATGTGTGGTGCTGGGAAGGAGCAATATTGTGGGGAAACCCATGGCCATGCTGCTTCTTCAGGAGAACGGCACGGTCACGGTCTGTCATTCCCGCACGAAAAATCTGAAGGAAATTGCGCGGCGGGCGGACATTCTGGTGGCGGCCATCGGCAGACCGAAGTTTATCGACGAGAGCTTTGTGAAGGAGGGGGCGGTGGTCATCGACGTGGGCATTCACCGAAACGCGGACAACAAGCTCTGCGGGGACGTGGATTTTGAGCGGGTGGCTCCGCACTGCAGCGCCATCACCCCCGTTCCCGGCGGCGTGGGCCCCATGACCATCGCCATGCTGATGAGCAATTGTGTGAACGGCGTTCTTTCGTGAACGGCGCTTCGTTCTGTCTGCAGGCGCGGGAGTATCAGGCGGGCAAACAGGCTTGTCTGCCTTCAGGCCGGAATGAAAGCCGTTATGAATAATAGGCCCGCAGAACCGGCTCCAGCTCACGCCATTTGTTCTCGTACTGCTGCAGGTAGTCCGCTACAGTGAGAGAGGGCTGGACGACTTGCTCCTTGCCCCGGTATTTCACTGTGTGGGGCTTGAATGCGTCTGAATCCGGATCCAGGCCGTAAAAATCCTCAAACAGCTCCCGGCCCTCTTCCAGGTTCCGCAGGAGGATGGATGTGGTGGGGATGCATGTTTCCGGCAATTCATATTCATGGATGTCCACCCCATGCTTCAGCAACTCATTCAATACGGCCTGAAGCATCTCCCGAAGCTGTCGATTGCCGGCCTTGGTTTCCTCCACATAGTAGCTGGGAAGGGTACCGCGAGCAAATTGGTCATATTCCTTCAGGGCTGCCTGCCAGGCGTTAAAGGACAGGAAGTCAGAGGTAAACTTCTGATTGGGATCCATCCCCATATCCAGCAAACGGCGCAGCAGCAGAAAATACCCTTTGCTTCTCTCCTTGCTTTGGTCGGATACGATGTTTCCCGCCCGCATAAAACACTGCCCAACGGCGTTATACCAGATGGGAGCAGACTCATTGTGGGGCTGGGTGGGCGCATCCCGGAAGTTTACGTCAGCCCCCCGATCTAACAGCAGGTGTGCCACCTCCAGGTTGTCGCTCTTGATGGCCACCATCAGCGGCGACTGGCCGTCGTCCTTTTTTGGCGGAGCTTTGGCCAGGCAGGAGATCAGGTCAGGGTTCTTATCCAGAATTCGGGTCACTTCGTCCAGGTTGCCCTGACGTATGGCGGTAAACAGTTTTTTCATGGGTTCTCCTTCTTGATACAGGCATTTTGATTTGATGGTTTCAAGTATAGCATATCCTCCCGCCGAAACTCAAGATGCGTTCTGTCCGGGCTGCTTTTGGAAGAATGAATGTATTTGAGAAAATACTTGCAAACCCGTCGTTCTGTGGTAAAATGAGTGTGACAATCGAATAGTGAGAGGTTTATTTGTTCGAAGAGGAGAAGAGCAGGATGAAAAAATCTTTTTTCAGGAAAAGGAAACTTTCCGGTTTACTTTTGACGGCACTTCTGACAATGGCTGTACTGAGCGGATGCGGCTCGGACGGCACAGGAGAGTCTTCGGAGGATAATTCCTCAAAGGAGCCTGTTTACGGGGGCTCCGTCGTTGTAGGAATACAACAGGATATTGACAGTCTTGACCCACACAAAGCAACTGCGGCAGGAACCAGGGAAATATTATTCAACATTTTCGAGGGCTTGGTAAAGCCTGACAAAAACGGCGATTTGATGAAGGCGATTGCCAGCGATTACACCGTTTCCGAGGATGGTTTGATTTACACCTTCACCTTGAGGGAGGGCGTGAAATTCCATAACGGAAATACGGTGACGGCCGAGGACGTGAAGTACTCTCTGGAGAGGGCTTCCGGGCTTCTGGACGGAACGCCGCTGATCTCTTCATTGAGTGTACTTACCGGTGTAGAAATTATCGACGAAAAAACGGTTCAGGTCACAGTGGGCAGTGCCAACACAGAGTTGATTTACAGCTTTGTGGCAGCGATCATTCCTGCGGGAAGCGGGGAGGAAGAGAGCGGGACACCCATTGGAACGGGGCCGTTTTCTTTTGTTTCCTATACGCCCCAGGTGGGCATTGTGGTAAAGAAAAATGCGGACTACTGGCAGGAGGGGCTTCCCTATCTGGACGAGGTAAATTTCAAGATCGTGAACAGCCCGGACACGGCTCTTCTGGAGCTGCAGGGCGGAACCATTGACATTTATCCTTATCTCACCGACAGCCAGGCAGGCGAGCTGAAGGACAGCTTTCAGATTCTGTCCGCGCCCTCTGTGAATGTGCAGGCGCTCTTCCTGAACAATGCGGATCCGGTTCTGAGCGATGTGCGCATCAGGCAGGCGATCTGCTATGCCCTGGATAAGGATCTGGTGAATCAGTTCCTGGCGGGCGGAAATGCCACGCTGATCAGCTCGGCCATGCTGCCCACGCTGCAGACCTACTATGTGGATCTGAACGAGACCTACGGCAGCGGAGCCAATGTTGAGAAGGCGAAGGAGCTGATGGCGGCTGCGGGCTGTCCCGACGGATTTGATCTGGAGATTACGGTTCCCTCCAACTATGAGTACCATATGCAGACGGCGGAGGTGGTAGTGGAGCAGCTGAAGGAGGCGGGAATCAACGCCGTCATCAATCCGGTGGACTGGAATACCTGGCTGCAGGACTGCTATACCGACCGTAAGTATCAGTCAACCATCTGCGCCATCACCAGCGATATGACGCCGGGTTACCTGATGAACCGGTTCCAGACGGAGTCCAAGAAGAACTTTATCAATTTTGCCAGCGCAGCGTATGACGAGACCTACCAGAAAGCCGCGGCGGCCATGGATCCGGAGGAAAAGGCGGGATATTATAAGCAGCTGCAGCAGATACTGAATGATGAGGCGGGCAGTGCGTTTATCCAGGTGCCGCCCATCACCATCGCGGTAAATCCCAAGCTGGCAGGCTATGTGTTTTATCCTGTCTATGTGCAGGATATGAGCACGGTTTATTTCATTGAATAACTATTAGGAAGGAGGCGGTCGGGTGACCTACTTGATTAAAAAAATTGCGACTCTCATTATGACATTGTTTCTGGTCTCCGTGGCCGCTTTCCTTGCCTTTCAGATTATTCCGGGGGATGTGGTCACCTCCATTCTGGGAACGGAGGCCACCCCGGAGCGTGAGGAGCAGCTTCGCAGGGAGCTGGGGCTGAATGATCCGCCGGTGGTGCGGTATGTTCGCTGGGCGGGCAGCGTGCTCCGGGGAGATCTGGGCAGCAGCTATCGGTACTCCAAAAATATGAACGAGATGATGCCTGTGGAGGAGCTCATCGGGGATAAGCTGCCGGTGACATTGTGGCTGGCTGCGGTGACCCTTGTGATGATCATTGCGGTGTCCATTCCTCTGGGTGTGTTCTGGGCCAGGAGTGCCAACCACAAGGCGGGCGCCCTGCATCGGTTTCTGGACGGCGCGCTGGGTGTGACGACTCAGACTACCATGGCGGTGCCCTCTTTTTTCCTGGGGATTCTGGTGACTTATCTCTTCGGCATTGTGTTAAAGCTTTTTGCGCCGGGGGGATATGTCAGCTATGAGAAGGATTTCTGGGGATTTTTAGGCTATCTGGTGTTTCCCGCGTTTTCCGTGGCGCTGCCCAAGATTGCCATGACGGCCAGGTTCTTAAGAAATTCCATGCTCATGGAGCTGCAGTCGGATTATGTGCGCACTGCTTACAGCAAGGGCTGCACAGGGCGGCGGGTGCTGTACGGGCATGTGCTGCGAAATGCCATGATGCCGGTGGTCACCTTTCTGGGGATGATCATTGCGGAGATTGTGGCGGGCAGTATCGTGATCGAGCAGGTCTTCGGTCTGCCCGGCATCGGCAGACTGCTGATCAGTTCCATCAATACCCGGGATTTTCCGGTGGTGGAAATATTGATTCTGTACATTACCTTTGTGGTTATCTTTGTGTATTTTCTGGTAGATATTCTGTACAGGGTGATCGACCCCAGGATCAGTGAGAAATAGGCGGACAGGGTTGCGGAATCCGGCGCAGGAAGGCGTGTGAAAGGAGCGGGAATGAGGAAGTCCGGCAGGGGAAAATGGAATAAATATCTGGTTGCCGGCCTGTTTATGACAGGCCTTGCCGTGTTTCTGGGCATTCTGGGGTTTTTCTGGACGCCCTACAGCACCACGGCCATGTCAGCGGCAGAACGTTTTGCCGGACCTTCCCTGCTGCATCCCTTCGGCACGGACAATTTCGGCAGGGATATTCTTTCCCGTGTCATGAAGGGGCTGGGCACCACCATCGTCATAGGCAGTCTGGTGGTGCTGTTTTCCGCGGCGGCAGGCATCCTGCTGGGGGCTGTCACCGGTTATTTCGGCGGGATTGTGGATGAGGTAGTCATGCGGATTACGGATGCCGTCAACGGGTTTCCCAGTATCCTGCTGGGGCTGGTGCTTATCAGTATTTTCGGGAACGGAAGACAGAATGTGATTCTGGCGCTGGGGATTGTGTTTGTGCCCAGCTATGTGAGGATCGTGCGCAGCGAGTTTATCAGGCTCAGGGATGCGGACTATATCAGCAGGGCCCGTCTGATGGGTGTGGGCAGGGCCAGGATTCTTTTCGTGCACATTCTGCCGAATATTTTTTCCGTGTTCTGGGTGTCGGTGATGATCGGCTTCAACAACGCCATTCTTGCGGAATCTGGGATGAGCTATCTGGGCATCGGCGTGCAGCCGCCGGATGCAAGTCTGGGGAAAATGCTGTCGGACGCCCAGGGCTATCTGCAGTCTGCGCCCTGGTACGCTCTTGCGCCGGGACTGACCATCGTCTGGGTGGTGTTGGGATTTTCCCTGTTCAGCGAAGGAGTGCGCCGCAGGGGATGAAAAGTCGTTTGCACAAATTCTTTTGTTTAAATTGACAAATGACATGTTTTGACAGGGGTTTTGACATTCTGGCTCTGATAGGAAAATATTTTGGGACGCTTTTTTGGCGGGAGAGGGTTATGATACGGATTGAAAATCTCTCTGTGGCCTTCGACGGGACAGAGGTGGTAAAAAACGTGAATCTGGAGCTGGCGGACGGGGAGATCCTGGGAGT
This sequence comes from uncultured Acetatifactor sp., assembly GCA_910586835.1. Lineage (GTDB taxonomy): Bacteria > Bacillota > Clostridia > Lachnospirales > Lachnospiraceae > Acetatifactor. The sequence goes on along the minus strand of CAJUJU010000013.1, from coordinate 6,982 downwards.
TGTGGGGGAGTCCGGTTCGGGAAAGTCCGTGACGGCGCTGACCCTGATGGGGTTGGTGTCGGAGACGGCACAGGTCACATCCGGCCGTATCCTGTTTGACAATGTGGTGCTGCGGGAGGCGGGGAAGCCGTTGGATAAGGCGTTGTACCGCAGATTCCAGGGCGCGGAGATGTCCATGGTGTTTCAGGAGCCCATGACCTCCTTAAACCCCACCCAGAGAGTGGGAAGGCAGGTGGAGGAGGTGCTGCGCCTGCACCGGGATTTCACGAAGGAACAGATCAGGGCCCGGGTTCTGGAGACTTTTCAGGCGGTGGGACTGCGGGAGGCGGAGAAGGTCTATGCCAGCTATCCCCACGAGCTCTCCGGCGGTATGCGTCAGAGGGTGATGATCGCCATGGCCGTGATCCTGCACCCGGATCTGGTGGTAGCAGACGAGCCCACCACGGCGCTGGACGTGACCGTTCAGAACCAGATCGTCGAGCTGCTGCGTGAGATCAACAACAGAGAGCAGAACGCCATGCTGTTTATCACCCACGATCTGAACCTGGCTAAGAGAATCTGCCACAGGGTGGCGGTGATGAAGGACGGCTGTGTGGTGGAGCAGGGGGAGACGGAGGAGCTGTTCCGGCATCCGAAGCAGGAGTACACCAGAAAACTAATCGAGGCGGTGCCCTCCCGGCTGAAGCGCAGGGTTTCCTATAAAAGCTGTGGAATTGGCGTATCCCCGGAAAAGGAGTCTGCAGGAGACGGGGCGTCAGAGCGGGAGCGCCGGAAGGAGTCTGCAGGAGACGGGGCGTCAGAGCGGGAGCGCCGGGAGGAGTCTGCGGCAGACAGGGCATCTGAGCGGGAGCGCCGGGAGGAGTCTGCGGCAGACGTGACATCTGAGCGGGAGCGCCGGAAAGGGTGTGCTGCGGACGCTGCCCCGGGGCAGACTGGGGAACCTGCCGTCCTGCAGGTGCGGGAGCTGTCCGTGTTCTATCGGGAGGGAGGCAACAGTCTGTTTGCGGCAAAAAGGCATCACCGTGTGGTGGAGGATGCCACCTTCGACATTTACCTGGGGGAAAGCCTGGGGCTGGTGGGGGAGAGCGGCTGCGGAAAGACCTCGCTCTCCAGGGCAATCCTGGGGATGAACCGGGATATCCAGGGCAGTATCACCCACGGCAGCGTCCGCCCGCAGATGATCTTTCAGGATCCCTACAGCAGCTTAAATCCCGCAAAGACCATCGGCTGGCTTTTGCAGGAGCCTCTCCGGGCGGCGGCAGCGCTGGATAAGTCCCGGGCCATGTCAAAGGCTGACATGGAGGCCGCGGCCTACGACATGCTGCGCCGGGTGGGGATGGAGGAGTTTTACTTTCACAGAAAGCCCTCCCAGCTTTCCGGCGGACAGAGGCAGCGGGTGAGCATCGGGCAGGCATTGATCACCAGGCCGGGACTGATCGTGGCGGATGAGCCTGTGTCGGCTCTGGACGTAACGATACAGGCCCAGATTATGGAACTGATGCAGGGGCTGCAGCAGGAACTGCATTTGTCTTATCTGTTTATCTCCCACGACATCAACGTGGTCTATAAAATGTGCGACCGGATCATGGTGATGAAGGAGGGACGGATTCTGGAGATTGGCGAGACGGAGGAGCTTTTTGCCCATCCGGGACAGGAGTACACCAGGCAGCTTCTGTGCGCCTCGTGAGAGCAGATATTATATAGTGGGACATACTTTCCCTCCTCAAGGCATATATTGCACTACGAATATGCTTTCGGGAGGGTTTTCATTTGTTTGAACAATACAGCGTGGCGGAGGCCATATCGGAACTGAAAACGGACGGGGCAAGGGGGTTATCCGGGGCAGAGGCGGCCCGCAGACTCAGGCAGTACGGCAGAAACGAGATGAAGGAGGCCCGGAAAAAGACGGCGGCGGAGTCTTTCCTGGAGCAGTTGAACGATCCGCTGATTTATGTGCTGTTGGTTGCGGCGGCAGTGTCCGTCTTTCTGCGGGAGGTCAGCGACGCCATCATCATAGCGGTGGTGGTGCTGCTCAACGCAACGGTGGGGATGCTGCAGGAGGGAAAGGCAAGAAGGGCGCTGGAATCCTTGAAAAGGCTGACAAGCCCAAAGGCAATGGTGATCCGGGAGGGCAGGCGCAGGGAGATTCCGGCGGCGGAGCTGGTGCCGGGGGATCTGGTCTGCCTGGAGGCCGGCTGCCAGGTGCCGGCGGACATGAGACTGGTTTCCGCCGCCAATCTGAAGATTGAGGAGTCCGCCCTGACGGGGGAGTCTCTGCCCATGGAAAAGGACAGCGGCTATGCGGCTCCCCGGGACAGGCAGGTACCCCTGGGGGACAGGCGGAACATGGCTTATATGTCTACGATAGTCACCTACGGCAGAGGGGAAGGACTCGTCACGGCCACGGGGATGGATACGGAGCTGGGACAGATTGCCGCCATGATCACGGAGGCGAAGGAGGAGATGACACCTTTGCAGAAGCGTCTGGGAGAGCTGGGCAAGGTGCTGAGTCTGCTGAGTCTCTTGCTGTGTGCGGTTTTGTTTGCCATTGCGGTATTGCAGCACCGCAATATTCCGGAGATGCTGATCACGGCCATTTCTCTGGCGGTTGCGGCGGTGCCGGAGGGGCTTCCGGCGGTGGTGACGATCTGTCTTGCGCTGAGCGTCACCAGGATGGTGAAGGTAAATACCATTGTGCGCAGGCTGCCCTCCGTGGAGACTTTGGGCGCGGTGAGCGTGGTATGCTCGGACAAGACCGGGACGCTGACCCAGAACAGGATGACGGTGGAAAAATGTTTTCTGAGGGGGAGCCTGTTGTCTGTGGAGGAGATCAGGCTCGGGGACAGCCCGGATTTCTTCTGCGGCATGGTGCTTTGCAACGATGGGCTCATAGAGCAGGGTAACAGGACGGGGGATCCAACGGAGCTTGCCCTGCTGGATCTGGGGGAGAAGCTTGGTCTGGGCAGGGAGGAAGCACAGCACTGCCTTCCCAGAATAGACGAGCTGCCCTTTGATTCCGACCGGAAAATGATGACCACCCTGCACCGGAGGGTGAGGGGGGCAGGGAACGCCGGGGGAAATACCCTGCCGGAGGGACAGACGGTGGCATACACCAAGGGGGCTCCCGACGAGGTGCTGAAGAGATGTACACACATTGCGGCCCGGGGCGGAGCGGTGCCCCTGTCGGAGGAGCAGCGCAGACGGGTGCAGGATGCGGTGGCTGAGTTGTCCGGGGAGGCGCTGCGAACCCTTGCGGTGGCCATGAGGACGGGAGGACAGAGACCGGAGGAGGCACAGCTGACCTTTCTTGGCCTTGTGGGGATGCGGGATCCGGCCAGGCCGGAGGCGGCCCGTGCGGTGGCTGATTTCAAAGGGGCCGGGGTGACTACGGTGATGATCACGGGGGATCATGTGGATACGGCCTTTGCCATCGGCAGACAGCTTGGGATCGTGGAACGCTTCGGCCAGTGTATCACCGGGGAGACCCTGGGGCATCTTTCGGAGGAAGACCTTACGGAGCGTCTGGAGTATACCAGGGTGTTTGCCAGGGTTTCCCCTGCCCAGAAGGTGCGGATTGTGGACGGCTTCCGGGCCAGAGGGGAGATTGTGGCCATGACAGGGGACGGCGTCAACGACGCACCCTCCCTGAAGAAAGCGGATATCGGGATTGCCATGGGAAAAACCGGCACGGATGTGGCCAGGCAGGCGGCGGATATGGTTTTGACGGACGATAATTTTGCCACCATCCGCAGGGCCATTGAAGAGGGCAGGGGGGTGTATGAGAACATCCGCAAATCGGTGATTTTCCTGCTTTCCTCCAATCTGGGGGAGATCATTACCATGTTCCTGACGGTGGTGTGCGGGCTGGCGGCTCCGTTGAAGTCCAGCCATATTCTGTGGATCAATCTGATCACGGATTCTCTGCCGGCGCTGGCGTTGGGGGTGGATAAAAATGACGGGAAAAGTCTGATGGCACAGCCGCCCAGAAAAGCCGGGGAGAGTCTGTTTGCCAGGGGAGGGCTGGCCTGCACCTGCTTTTACGGGGCGCTGATCGCCGGGGTGAGCCTGACGGCCTTTCTCATGCTTCCCTGCGCCATTCTGCACATCAGGGGACTAAAGATCGGGATTCCGGAGCTGGCTGCGGTTCTGGAGGAGCCCTGGCTGCTCTCCAAAGCGCAGACCTATGCCTTTACCGTGCTGGGCATGAGTCAGCTGTGGCACGCGGTGGGAATGAGGGACACAGGACGCTCGGTCTTTCGCATGAAGCATCTTGACAATGTCCTGATGCTGGCGGCATGTGCGGCAGGCTTCCTGCTGCAGTTTGCGGTGACGGAGGTTCCTTTCCTGATCCGGGCCTTCGGCACTTCGCCCCTGTCCGGGACGGAGTGGCTCAGGCTTACGGTTCTTTCCGCCATGCCTCTTGTGGCCCATGAGATCATGATTCTGGTTTCCTTACCTTCCCGAGCTCGGCGTTGATGATCCGAAGGGCGTTTTCCGGCGGCTTCCGGTCGTCGGAGCTGCCCATCTGTGACATCATGTCCCACAGCTCCCGAAGGGTTTTTGAGCCCATCATGGCCAGCATGGATTTTTTCAGCTTCATGCCGGTGGCGGCGTACAGGGCGCCCGAGAGAATGGCAAAGGCCTCCGGGTTTTCGAAGAGATCCTCTATTTTGTCGTGAACGGAGAAGTGTTCCCGGGAAAATTCCATGGGGCGGTCGTCGGCTGCGGTCTCCACGGTCTCAAACCAGTTTGCCACGCCGTCCATGTCGTCCTCCTCCTGAGGGAGGGTATAAATTTCGGGTCGCTTATCCACCCGCTCCAGGGTCATGGTGTCAGCGACTCTTTCCCCGGAGGGCGTCAGGGCTTCCACAGTGAGGTAGGTGAGGCCCTCTCCCAGGGGAACCTGTTCAAAGCGGAAGATCCGATCTCCGGTCAGGGTGCCGAAGGGCTGCCCGTTGACAAAGAGGGAGACACAGCGCTGATTGGAGTACACCTTTACGGCCACGGTGTCCGAGGCGTGCCGGACATAACGCCTGCCGCAGAGGTGGACGAAGGGGTGGGTGCTCCAGAACGCCTTGTAGAGATAGAAGGCGTCCTTCTTGATTTTGCGGTCCAGGGTGACAAGTCCCTTGTTGTTCCTTCCGGCGGTGCCGCCCTCGTTTCTGGCCGCGCAGCCGAAATCGAACATGTTCCAGACGTAGGTGGACCACAGATACGGCCGCTCCATGAGGATTCCTGCCATGTGTTCGTGGTATTCGGCCTGGTAGCTCTCCGAGTAATCCCGACATTTCGGTTCGTCCGGCTGCCAGGTGATAATGCCCTCCGCCCCGTATTCCGACAGGCCCAGGCAGATATCGGGGTACTTTTCATGAAAATCATCCAGCCATTCTTCGTTTTTGGTGTAGTGTCCCCCGTACCAGCCAAAATAGTGATTGTAGCTTTCCAGATCGGTGATCCCGTGGAGGGGACTCTCGGGGGAGAGCATGCTGACGTGGGCGACGGTGGTCAGACGGGTGGGATCCAGCTCTTTTACCAGGGCGTTCAGGTCTCTGTGGTTTTCCACCAGGCCGGGTTTTTCGCCGGCGATGGTGATCTCATTGGAGATGCCCCAGAAGCAGATGGAGGGATGATTGTAATTTTGACGGATCAGATCCTCCATCTGGAGGCAGCAGTTGTCATGGGCGGCCGGATCCTCACTCTGGCTGCTGATATAAGGAATTTCCGCCCAGACCACAAAGCCGTATTCGTCACAGGCGTCATAGAAATCTCTGCTGTGCTGGTAGTGGGCCAGGCGGACGGTGTTGGCGCCCAGCTCCGCAATCAGGGCAGCGTCCTCATAGTGTTCTTTTCTGGTGAGGGCGTTTCCCTGCCAGAGTCTGTCCTGGTGTCTGGAGACACCCCGCAGCATGAGCGGCTTTCCGTTCAGGAAGAAGCCCTTCTGAGGATCCACGGAGAAAAAGCGGATGCCGAAGCGGGCAGTGACCTGATCCGTGACCTGGTTGCGAAAGACCAGAGACGCGGTACATCGGTACAAATAAGGGTCTTCCACACCCTGCCACAGATGGGGAGAGGGGAGCAGCACCTCTGTCCGGGGGCTTTCCGATGGCCGCCAGACTTCAGCCACCTCCCGTCCCTGGGCGTCCGTGATAAGGTAGCGGACGGTGTAATCCGGGGAAGCCGCTGTGATGCGGCTGTTCAAGTGGATCAGAGCGCTGTGGGAGGGGCTGCCCACGTTGCAGCCGGAGGGGCAGCACATGGTCTCCGGCGCATAGTCGGGCAGAATGCTGCTGTCGATGACCTCGGGGGTCACCGTCAGGCCGGGCGCGCCGTGGAAGCAGACGTCAAAGTGTGTTTCCGGCAGGATCAGCAGGTTTACCCCGCGGTACAGGCCGCCGTAGAAGGTAAAGTCAGCCATCTGGGGATAAACGTCGCTCTGGGGAGAATTGTCCGCCAGTATGGTGAGAGTGTTGGTTTTCCGGGCATCCGTGTCCTGCTGCCCAGGGGAGGCGGTGGAGGAGCAGGAGGGGCAGAGCGCCTCGGTGATATCGGTGACAAAGGAGGAATAGCCGCCCTTGTGGCGGCACAGCTCCCGCCCGTTGACGATAACCGTGCCGCTTAAGGAACAGGCAAGCACTTCCAGAAAGACCCTGCTCCCGTCCCGGAGCGGAGGTGTGGCAAAGCTCTTTTCATAGCGGCATACGCCCCTGTAATATTCGCCCTGTCCATCCATTCCGTCTATGGCGTTCCAGGTGTGTGGGAGTGTCACCGGTTCCCAGTGTGTTCCGTCCTTTGAAAAATTCCAGTTGTCGTTGAAGGAAATGATCTCTCTCATATCAGCCTCGTTTCTGCGTTCATGCGCATCCGTTTTAGTCTGTTGCAATCCGTTTTCAGGATTCCCCCTTTGCGGATTTTTAAACCCGGGTTTCCAAAGCTTCATTGTAAAATGAAATGCGACAAGAGTTAATAAACTCTATCGCATTTC
>CAJUJU010000012.1 GCA_910586835.1 uncultured Acetatifactor sp. | reverse complement strand
ACGGATAATGGAGCAGTTTGTTCACATTTTATTTACTCATGCGTTTGTCGTGTTATCATCGCAGCCAGAAATAAGCCAGCACGACGATTCCCAATACAATTCGATACCAGCCGAACACCTTGAAGTCATGCTTTTTGATATAACCCATCAGAAAGCGAAGCACGAACAGCGATACCACAAAGGACACCACCGTGCCCGCCAGCAGAAGCGCAAGCTCTCCGGGCGCAAACTCAAACCCGAACTTCACCACCTTCAGCAGACTGGCTCCGAACATGACCGGTATGGCCAGAAAAAAGGTATACTCGGCGGCTACCGTTCTGGACACTCCGATGAGCAAAGCGCCCACAATGGTCGCACCGGAGCGGGATGTGCCCGGGAAAACCGCTGCAATCACCTGAAAGATTCCAATCAAAAGTGCCGTTGTGTATGTGATCTCCGACAATGCCGTAATCTTTGGCGCTCTATTCCTGTTCCAGTTTTCAATAATGATAAACGCCACGCCGAACACGATCAGGGCAAGGGCCACACAGACAGGATTGTAAAACAGACTGTTGAACACATCGTCAAACAGCACACCGATCACCGCCGCCGGAACACAGGAAATCAGAATCTTGACCCACATGATCCAGATGTCCCCTTTGAAATAGGAGCCGATCCCCGTTCTGCCTCCTCTTTCTTTCTTCGTCAGTGCAAAGGGCCAAATCTGATTCCAGAACAGCACCACCACCGCCAGTATGGCTCCCAGCTGGATGACCACGTCAAACATATCAAAAAATCCCTCGCTGGTCTCCTGAAAGGGAATTAACTGCTCCACAAGGATCAGATGTCCCGTACTGCTGATGGGAAGCCACTCCGTAACGCCTTCCACAATTCCATAAATTATCGCTTTGATCACTTCAAGCATAGTTCACTCTCCAATCTGTCATTATCCCTCCGGCCTGAAATCAGCCGCCGCTTCCTGCCTCACCTTCCGTAGGTCTCCCGCACAAACCGCTCAAGAGCCCCGAGAGATCGTTTCACCTTTTCCGTATCGATACAGTACGCCATGCGGAAAAAGCCCGGCGCTCCAAAAGAATCCCCCGGCACCAGAATCAGGTCGTACTTCAGCGCCTTCTCGCAGAAAAGCTTCGCATCCTCCTCCAGAGCTCTGGGAAAGATATAGAAGGTTCCCCCCGGCCTGACACAGGTAAATCCAAGCCCCACCAATTCCTCATACAGAAGCTTCATGTTTGTCTCATACACGCTGAGGTCCGCCGTCCTGTCAAGCACCCGGGCAACAGCAAGCTGAATGATGGAGGGCGGACAGTTATGTCCGATTCCCCTGGATATCTGTACACACATGGATACCATCTCCTCCGCGTGTCTGCAGCGGGGATTCACTGCCACATAGCCGATTCTCTCCCCCGGCAGAGACAACGATTTGGAGAACGAGTAGCACATGATGGTATTGTCATAAAAACAGGATACGCAGGGCGTCTCCGCCCCGTCAAACACGATCTCCCTGTAGGGCTCATCGGAAATCAGATAGATATCATGCCCGTATTCCCCTGATTTCCGCCTCAGTGTGTCGGCAAGCCTGTTCAGAGTCTCTGCGGAGTATACCACACCCGAGGGATTGTTCGGTGTGTTGACCAGCACCGCCGTCACCTTTTCCGTAAGCATTTCCTCCAGCTTCTCAAAATTGATCTGGAAGCTCTCCGTATCGGGAGGCACCACCCTCAGCACCGCTCCGGTCAGATCCACATACGGATGATACTCGGGGAAAAAAGGAGCAAAGGTCAACACCTCGTCGCCCGGTTCCGTCACCAGCCGGAAGGCGTGAGCCAGAGCTCCCGCAGCGCCGGAAGCCATAAAGATATGCTCTTTTCTGTAAGGCAGACTGAATCTTCCTTCCAGCGAGGCCGCCACCGCTTCCCGCACGGAGGTGATCCCCGGATTGGGACTGTAGCCGTGAAGCTCATTTGATTCTCTGGTAGTCAGCATGTGGATCATGGCCTCAGTGAACTCCCGGGGAACGGGCACCGACGGGTTGCCCAGGCTGTAGTCAAATACGTTCTCATATCCGATCTCCCGCCCTCTTGCCGCCGCAAACTCCGAAAGCTGCCTGATGACGGATTTCTGAGACAACATATCCCTGTATTTCTGAACCAGCATCCTTCTGTCCTCCTGTCAACAAATTTATTCCGAAAACTCTGTCTTTATTCTATAACAATTACGTCCTGCTCTTTTTGCGAGATAAAGGGCACTGTCCGCCTGAAAATTAAAGTCCCACTCCCTGTTTGGCTCATCCGGCTTCCGCACAAAAACGCCCTGACTCACCGTGACGATATCCGAACATTCCGAGGCACTGTGGGGAAACGCCAGGTTTCTCACCTGCTGCTCGATCCGCTCCACCACTCCTCCGATTTCCTCCAGCGTCATGTCACTGTAGACGATCATAAACTCATCGCCGCCATACCGCCCGCAGAACACTCTTGCGCTGCCCACCGACTGCAGCACACCTGCCACCGCCTCGATGCAGGCATCTCCCGCCAGATGTCCGTAGGTATCATTATACTTCTTAAAGCAATCTATATCAAGCAGTTCCACACCCAGCAGCTTTTTCTCACGCTGGGCTTCCTCAAATTTGATACATGCGTGTTCGTTTAAAGAAGTTCGGTTTGCCAGGTTTGTCATAGAGTCATAAAGGGCAATGTTCTCCAGATATCTGTTGTCGTCCTGCATCTTCTCCCGCTCCCGCTCCATGGCGCTCAGTCTGTCCCGCAGTTCCAGCACCCTGGCAGTCACCCGTCTGTTATTCTGCCGGTCCTTCTCATAGGCGGTAAAGTACCTCCGTGTATACTCCAGATATTCCCGGGTCTTATTCTGACTCAGAAGGCAGGCGCTTCGACAGGGATACAGCTCCATCTCCCGGGTGATCCTGGCACATGCTCCCCTTTCGTCGATGATCCGAAAAAATTCCTCCAACAGCTCATATGCCTGAAAATCCAACAGCAGTTCCGCAATATCCTTCAGACAGCACGCCACCGGCTCCACATTCTCCATGTCCCGCAGTTTTTGAAGAATTTCTTCCATGCCCCGGAAAAATGCCGTTCTGTTTCCTCTCACGGCATGGCACTCCGCCTCAAAGATCCCAAGCTCCAGCTCAGGATACTTTGCATCCGGCCTGCTCTGTCTCGCAGCCGCTATCTCCTCCCACAGAGAGAGGGCTTTCTCCGGCTGCTGAAGCCTTCTGTAGCACATTCCGCAGCAGATCAGACACATAACCATGTTTCCGGCGCGGGGAGGGCAGTCCTCCGAACGCCCATAGTAATCCAGGGACTGCTCGTATCTCTGAATCGCCTCCTCATACCGTTTCATGTACATCAGAATGTTTCCGATGTTGGCATCTATCATGGCATGTACATAAGTATGCCCGAATTTTTCCGCATACTGAAGGCCGGTATAATAATGATCCAGCGCAATCACCGGGTCATCCTGAAGCTCCGACACAACTCCCATCAGATTATAGCTCCTGGCAAGAGATTCATACATTTTCGCCGCCAGAAAGCATTTTGCACACTCTTCCAGGCAATGCATGGTCTTTTCCCGGTCTCCGGCCCGCAGATAGTACTCGGCAAAATAATAATAGCCCATGCCGAATATGGCGCTGGAATTCATCTCCGCCGCATGCTCAAGAATCCTCTGACAGGCGTCATAGTCCGGAATTCCCTCCCTGCTTCTCCTGTCCCTGATCCGCTCTATATAATTCTGAACCTCATCCTCTTTTCTGATCAAACTGATTTTCCCTTTCCCCGCTTATGTAAAATAATACTGGAAAAAGCAGGGTTTTGCAATAAAGTTTTTATTCCTCCGCCCATGCCAGCGCACATTTCACGGCTCTTTTCCAGCCTTTTAGAAGCCGGTTTCGCTTTTCCTCCTCCATGCCGGGCCGGAATGCCTTACCAATCTGCCAGTTCTCCCTGATCTCAGCCCTGTCCTTCCAGTAGCCCACTGCAAGCCCTGCCAGATAGGCTGCACCCAGAGCCGTGGTCTCGATACACTTGGGCCTGTGCACGGACACATTGACGATATCCGCCTGAAACTGCATCAGGAAATCATTGGCGCTGGCGCCTCCGTCCACCTTTAAGCTCTTCAAATGGATCCCGCTGTCCCGTTCCATGGCACGCAGCACATCCGAGGTCTGATATGCGATGGCCTCCAATGTGGCCCGTATAAAATGTTCCTTGCTGCAGCCTCTGGTCAATCCTACGACCGTGCCTCTGGCATACTGGTTCCAGTAGGGCGCGCCCATTCCCGCAAAAGCCGGCACCACATAAACTCCGGCGGTGTCTTCCACCGCCTCGCAGTACTCCTGAGACTGACCCGACGTCTTGAGCATTCTCATGCTGTCCCTGAGCCACTGCACTCCTGCACCTGCCACAAACACACTGCCCTCCAGGGCATACTCCACCTGATCCGTGGCTCCGGCCGCAATAGTGGTCAGAAGCCCGGACTCAGAACCAATCGCCTGGTTTCCTGTATTCATCAACAGAAAACAGCCTGTTCCATAAGTATTTTTCACCTCGCCCTGCTCAAAGCAACATTGTCCGAACAGTGCGGACTGCTGATCTCCCGCGGCTCCCGCGATGGGAATCTCCCCGCCCAGAACCGAGGGATCCGTATGCCCGAAGACACAGCTGGACGGTTTCACACCGGGCAATATCCCTGCCGGGATGTCAAACCGCTTCAGGATCTCCTCATCCCAGCAAAGCCTGTGGATGTCAAAGAGCATGGTTCTGGAGGCGTTTGTGTAGTCCGTCACATGAACCTTGCCCTTGGTCAGGTTCCAGATCAGCCAGGTATCCACCGTCCCGAAAAGCAGTTCTCCCGCCTCCGCTTTCTCTTTGGCCCCCGGAACATTCCGCAGGATCCATGCTATCTTGGACGCGCTGAAGTATGCGTCGGGAATCAGGCCCGTCTTCTGCCTGATGATTCTGTCAAAACCATCCGCCTTCAATTCTTCGATCATATCCGAAGTCCGGCGGCACTGCCAGACCACAGCGTTATACATCGGTTCCCCGGTGCGTTTGTCCCAGAGGATCGTCGTCTCCCTCTGGTTTGTAATTCCAATGGCCGCAATCTGCTCCGGCTTCGCGCCAACCATTGCCATGCACTCCGTTGCCACCGCCAGCTGAGAAGACCAGATCTCCATGGGATTGTGCTCTACCCAGCCCGGCTGGGGATAGATCTGTGTAAACTCCTTCTGGGACATGGAACAGATATTGCCCGACCTGTCAAAAAGAATACAGCGGGAACTGGTGGTTCCCTGATCCAATGCCATTACATATTTCTGCATCATCATACCTCCCGAAATATCTTCTGCATTTTTACCAACCCGTCCCCCACAGGACGGGGTTCCTCCGTCACAATGCGGCGTCGGCCCGGGTGGCTATCACCCTGATTCCTGTTCCGCATATGTCCTCCGCCACTACCTGCCCCATGCGGACGGGCGCCTGAAGTTCAATATCCTTCAGTACGCCGATACATTCCCCAATCCTGTCCTTCGGAATATCCGCCTCCGTCTTCACGGAAACCACCGGCAGCTCTCCGCCCTTCACTCTCACCAGGCTAGTGACAATCCGTCTGGGATCCGTGAGCTCTTTGGTGACATAATCCGCCCCCCTGGGACAGGTGTTCCCCGCAATACTCCTGATCTGACCGCCCTCTGTATCCACCGTCACATTACAGCCCAGAGGGCATCCTATGCATACAAATTCTCTTTTTTCCATAACCGTTTCCCATGCCTTTCCCGAACTCCCCACGGAGTTTATTGCTTTCCGCCATCCGCCGGACGAATCGCAATCCTGATCTCCTTCAGATCCCCATACTGCTCCAAGTCTGCTTTTTTTAAGTTGATCTGCTCCATCTCTCCCGGCGCAAGCACCTTCTTTTTCCGGCTGCTGACCACCTTTCCGTCAAAGGAAATCTCTATGGCAGCATCCCTGTATACATTCCCCACCCGGAAGCGAACCACCTGGGTCTCCTCCATCCTCCCGGTGTCCAAGGATGCCGGAACCGTATACCGCACGCCGTCCACGGCCCGTATGGGAATTTCTCTTTTCGTCTTTTCCAGTCTGCCGTCCAGAAATGCCGCCGCGCGTCTGCCCGCCTGTGCCGCCTCCTCGGAAACATAGTCCACCAGATCATGCACATGAAGCACATTGCCGCAGGCAAAAACTCCCTCTCTGTCCGTCTCCAGGCTTTCGTTGACCTTCGGCCCGTTGGTGGCCGGGTTCATCTCCACGCCAAGGCTGTCGGACAGCTCGTTCTCCGGAATCAGTCCGCAGGACAAAAGCAGTGTGTCGCAGGTCACCGTCTCCTCAGTCCCGGGAATAGGTCTGGAATATTCGTCCACACGGGCGATCACCACCGCCTCCACCCTTTCCTTTCCCCTGATGTCTACCACAGTATGACTCAGCTTCAGCGGTATCCCGAAATCATCCAGGCACTGCACAATATTCCTCTTCAGGCCGCCGGAGTACGGCATCAGCTCTGCCACCAGCTTTACCCTTGCGCCCTCCAGCGTCATCCTGCGCGCCATAATCAGTCCGATATCGCCGGAGCCAAGGATCACTACCTCCCTGCCGGGCATCCTGCCCTCCATATTCACATAGCGCTGGGCCGTACCGGCAGAATAGATTCCTGCGGGACGAAAGCCTGGGATATTCAGCGCGCCCCTGGAACGCTCTCTGCAGCCCATGGCAAGGATTACCGCCCCAGCCTCAATGGTGTAAATCCCTTCCTCACGGTTCATCACCGTCACCAGACAGACGCTTTTCTTCCTGCCTTCCGGCCTTTCCGGCTTCGGCCCGCCTTCAGCCTCCCCCTTCTCTCCTTCAGCGCCCCGGGGCACATCTGACAAATCCACCACCATGGTGTTCAGCTTACAGGGAATATCCCTGGCCAGCACCTGATCGATATACCTTCCGGCATATTCCGGCCCAGTCAGCTCCTCCCGAAAGGTATGCAGTCCGAATCCGTTGTGAATACACTGATTCAGAATACCGCCCAGTCTCGCATCTCTCTCCAGAATCAACAGATCCTCCACGCCCGCATCCCTTGCGGCAATTGCCGCTGCCAGCCCTGCCGGACCTCCTCCTATGATAACCAGATCCTTTTTCACCCCTGTACCTCCTCCCAAACTTCAATACCGTCCTTGTTGTAGCCTGTCAGGAATTCGCTTCCGGCATCATTCTTTCCGATCTCCGCCATATCTTTGACCAGCTCCCTGGCAAGAATCTCCACCGTCTTAGGCGAACAGAAGCCCGCCTGACAGCGTCCCATTCCCGCCCTGGTGCGCCGTTTTACTCCGTCCAGAGTAGTGGCTCCCAACGGCCTGTGTATGGCATCCAGGATCTCTCCCTCCGTCACCAGCTCACACCGGCACACTACGTTTGCGTAAAGCGGGTTTTCCTGAATCAGCCTCTGCCGCTCCTCTGCATCGGCCAGCGCCATGCTGGGAATCCCTTTTCTCCCGGCAATAAAATTCTTCTTTTCCCCCGCCGGCAGATACTGAAGCACCATCTGTGCCAGATACCTCCCAAGGGCAGGCGCACAGGATAATCCCGGCGATTCAATCCCGGCGGCGTCAAAAAATCCCGGGGCATCCTCCGCCTGGCCTATGATGAAATCGCCCTGCTCCTCATGGGCCCGAAGGCCTGCAAAGGAGGTGATGACCTGTCTGACAGGCAGGCCGTTTACACTCAGCGCCGCCCTTTTCAGCAAGTCCTCCATGCCCTCCCGCGTGGTATTCAGCGCTTCCGGATCCTCCACATCCACTGCGGTAGGTCCCGCCAGCAGATTACCATGAACCGTAGGAGTGACCAGCACGCCTTTTCCATAGATCGTCGGCAGCTGGAAGAGCGTCCTGTCAACAAATCCCCCCACTTTTTTGTCCATGAGACAATATTCGCCCTTCCTGGGAATAATGCGGATCTTTTTCCCGCTGACCATATTGTGAAAGCGATCCGCGTAGACGCCGGCGGCGTTGATCACCACCCTGGTCTCAAACGCTCCGCCGTTTGTGATTACTCTGTAGCCAAAATCCGTTCTCTCTATCTCCCGAACCTCTGTATTCAACCGGAAATCCACACCGTTCACCGCCGCATTCTCCGCCAGAGCTATTGTCAATCCAAAAGGACAAACGATACCTCCTGTGGGCGCGTAAAGAGCCGCCACTGCTCCGTCGGAAATATTGGGTTCCAGCTCCTTCAACTCCGGGCGCTCAATGATACGCAGCCCCTCCACGCCGTTTTCCTTTCCCTGTTCCAAAAGCCGCTGAAGCGTGGGCCGATCCTTCTCGTCAAAGCACAGCACCAGAGAGCCGTTGTTCCGAAAAGGGAAATCCAGCTCCCGGGACAACTCCCCCATCATCCTGTTACCTTCCACATTCAGCTTCGCCTTCAGAGTGCCGGGCTGTGCATCAAAGCCCGCATGAACAATTCCGCTGTTGGCCTTGGAAGTGCCCTCGCACACATCGGATGCCCTCTCCAGCACTGTCACCTTCCAGTCATAACGCGCCAGTTCCCGCGCCACCGCACAGCCCGTAACCCCTGCGCCGATTACAATGATATCCGTCATAGCCTTCACTCCTTTTCTTCTCCCGGAATGCGAAAGAGCCAAGCAAACAAATGCCAGCCCCGTGGCACTCCTGTTGCTTGACTCCTGATCTCACGCACCGATTATGAAACTGACTTTATTTTAGCATGAAGCGTTCAAAAAGGCAACCCCAAAAGAAACGGAAGCACCTAGCAAAAAGAAACGGAAACACCCGACAGAAAGAAATGGAAACACCCTTCAAAAAAGAAACAAAAGCACCCTGCAAAAAGAAATAAAAGCACCCTGCAAAAAGAAATAAAAGCACCTGGCAAAAAGAAACGAAAGCACCTGGCAAAGAAGCGGAAACCCTCGGCAACATAAGGAGAAAACAATCATCGGAAGATCAGAATCTCCTGTCCGAATCCGATTTCATCCCCTTCCTCCAGCTCACGTTTTTCATACGGCTGCAGACGCAGCCCGTTTTTAAAGGTTCCATTGGTGGAGTTCAGGTCTTCTACGAAAAAGCTGTCACCTTCCCTGACGATCCTGGCGTGCAATCTGCTGACACCGGCATGATCCAGTACCAGATCCGCCTCACCCCTTCGCTTTCCGATGGTAATGCCTGTCTCTCCGATTACCGCCAGAACCTTCCCGCCGGGCGTACAGAGTGCCCCCGGACTCTTCTTCACCGTATTCTCCTCCAAAAGCGTGGTTTTCCCACAGGACTCATAGACCGTATCCTCCGCCACCGCTCCGCCATTCATCAGATCCTGCATATCCTGGCGGTAGTTCTCCCGAAATTCCCTGCTTTTGCTCTTCCTGCGGCCCTCAAAAAGGCCGAAGAAATGTCTTCTGGGCTCCGCCGCTGCCCCTTCTGGGGGCATCTCCCCCGCCGGGTTTCTATCGTTCAGACTCCCCACACCCCCGGCTTCCTCTTTCCCTGTTCCTGTATCCCCGAGAACTGCGTCAGCCTGAATGGCTTCCGGCGGCTCCTCCAGAATTTTTGCATCCTCAAAAATCCTGGCCTGGAGATAAACTTCCCCGCTTTCTTCCACCTGCTCATACATATGGTAAATACACTCCACCAGTTTCTCGTCGTTATAGTCGATACGTTCCGCAAAAAACTCCATAAGCTCTTTGAATCCGCTGTCACCCTGAGCGTCCCGGTAATAGGGCATATAGACAAAAGAAAAAAGACTGCTCTCCAGATCCTGAAAGATCTGTTCCGGGAAAAAAAGGATATTTCCCCCATCCAGCAGGAAGCGATCCAATTCCTGTCTCATCTGCCGCAGGCTCCACAAAAAATCCTTCACCCCGACCCGGGTAATACAGCGTGTACTGTACAATTGTTTCATACTCTGCTTGGAAGATATATCATAATACAGATACGCAAGGCCATTGATATACCGAAGGCTGCAGGGAAGCAGCCCCCGAATCCCGCCTCTGTTCATAATACAGTACTGATATCTCTTTTCCTCCGGTTTTTTATCCAGAAGAACTCTCTCAAAATTGCAATTAAGGCTTCTCACAAACTCCGTCTGCATTCTCTGTTTCCTCCTGTATTCTGCGATAAATTCTGATGAAATCCACGGGCGAAACCCGCACTGTCCTGCGAAGGCTTTTCGCCTCCCACACATTATCCCTGTGAAAGAGATTCCATTCCGGCAAGGGAAAAGTCAGCCGCCCTTCCCCCTCTATCCGAACCCCTCCCTTTTCCACGGTGATCCACAGCCCTTCCGTCTCCCACGCCACATATTTTTCCCAAGACAGCTCCGCAGCCCGGTTTCCGATCAGCCCGGCTGTCTCCGTCTCGCTCTCTCCCCGCACGGTTCCCGCGTACACCGCCAGCAGTCCCATATCCTGTTCCAGCAGGCACCTGTCATACTGAAAAATAACAAGAAAGGTCACAAGAAGCAGCGCACTCATAACCAACGGTAAAATCAGCGCCGCCTCCACCGTAAAATAGGCATTTCTTTTTCTCATTGCAAAAAATCATCTCCTTATAAAATTCCGCTCTTTCCGCAAATCAGGATCAGCCATCCCGCCGTCAGAAAAGGAATAAACGGAAGCTTCGTATTCCGCCTTACCCGTTTCAGCGCCAGAAGAACCCCCGAAAGCAATGCAATCAGTACCAGACTGCCAAAGCATACCGCCAGACAGCCTCTGTCTCCCTCCAGCGCTCCAATCGCCATAAGTACGATTCCGTCTGCACATCCTGCCTTTTTCGTCCCTGCGGCAAGCAAAAGCAGTGCCGCCCCCGGAAGCAGCGCACTTACTGCCTGCATGGGATCCGTTTCCCCTGCCGCAGCCCGGTACAGCAAAATCCCCGCCCCGGTCATGAATCCCACCCACAGCAGCCACACCGGCACCTTTTTCTCCCTGATATCACTGACACTCAATGCCAGCAGCCAGACAAACGTCACCAGCTCTCTCCACATTTGCTAACCCTCCCTGCCACAGCAGCTTTCCTCTCAAGCAAACCACTGTGCTCTCTCAGCCCTGCACCTTTGGGCTTTCACCCCTGCCCGCATCGGCTGAGCTTGCACCCCTACTCTGCACATCTACACTTTCTTCCTGCCTTGCACATCTGAGCTTTCACCCCTGCTCTGCACATCTACACTTTCTCCCTGCCTTGCACATCTGAGCTTTCACCCCTGCCCGCATCGGCTGCAGAGGGGATAATCAGCCGCTTCCTCCGGCGTCAGCGCATATACGGTTCTTTTCAGTCCGGGGCAATCCGCCCTGTAGTGAAAACAGTTTCCCTCCGACGTGATGTAACATACATCCGGCTGCTGCCCGTCGGCACATTTTTCACATGCCGCATACCTGCTGCCCCACTGGTTTCTCTCCTCCGCAATGCTTCCGGCTGCCGCCTCCCGGACAGTCAACCGCAAATGTGTGCAATTTCTGTCCCTGTGACAAACCTCTCCGTTCTCCGTCACATAAAACGACACCCCGGCTTCCGCTTCCGTCTCCCCGGGCAATCCATAACCGTTCCACAAGTGGACGCTGTAACGGTTTGCCATGCGAAACGAGCAAATTCCGCCCAGGGA
This sequence comes from uncultured Acetatifactor sp., assembly GCA_910586835.1. Classification (GTDB taxonomy): domain Bacteria; phylum Bacillota; class Clostridia; order Lachnospirales; family Lachnospiraceae; genus Acetatifactor. The sequence goes on along the minus strand of CAJUJU010000012.1, from coordinate 60,233 downwards.
AAAGGGAGTCTCCACCCCATATGTCAGCCTGATCTCCAGCATGTCCCCCTCAAGCATCCCGCTTTCCCACAGCCTCAGTCCCCCGCTGCCCTGCCTTAAAGGGGAGCTGTCCAGATAATCCTCCCCCAGAAAGTCCGTCAGCCTGTTCCTCACATAAAATGCAGACAGCAGAGAAGCTAACCTGCTGTCGCTCTGTTCACAGCCATACAGGGCAAGTCTTCCCCCCGTGTCCCACAGCGCAAGCTGAAGATTGTTATGCAGACGGATCATTTCAATGGCGCTTCCCAGATTCAGAAGAAAAAAGAGGCAGAGAGGCAGCACCATGGCCGCCTCCACTGTCATTCCACCGCAAACCCCGTAAAAAAGAGTTCTTTGCACTCTTGCGAAATTCGCTTTGTGAACCCGTGAATCCGTGCGCCTTACGGCGCAGCTTCCGATAAGAGAAAGAAGCCGGATGAACGGTGAACGCTTCTCTATGCTCCGGTGCAGAGAGCCGTTTTTCCTGCGGAACTTTTTGCCCGGCTCCCGGGCAGAATCCGGGCTGAATATCCGATTTGTCGGAGAAGGGATTTCCATACTTTTTTTACTTTCTATTTCTTTTTGATTTGTCTCTTTTTCAATTCCTTCCGCAGCAGGTTCTCTTGCGGCATTGACTTTGCTGCCGCCTCTTTTGTCATGCTCTCTCTTTCCGCATACTTTTTCTCTGCATACCTTTTCTCTGCACTCTTTCTCTCTGCAGTCTTTTTCTCCGCAGCCTTTTTCTCTGCAGTCTTTCTCTCTGCAGTCTTTCTCCCTGCAGTCTTTCTCCCTGCAGTCTTTCTCCCTGCAGTCTTTCTCTCCGTATACGTTTTCCAGGCATACTTTCTTCTGGCTGCTGCTTTTTCTGTAATGTGTACCGTCCTCCCATAGAGAAGCCATCACCGTTCACCCCCTCGCTCAATAACTGCGCTCTCTCTGTATCTGAAACGCGTATCCAAAGGAACTGCTGATCTCAACCTGCATTTCCAGCCTGTCGCAACAGGCATCCAGCCGAAAATTCCCGTTCCCCTGGGTCAGGCGGATATCTGCTTCCACCATGTTCATGGCCCGGGCTGTGAGAACATCCAGATCCGTCAGGAACATAAGGATCCGCAGATAATCCCGGTAGGACAGCCCCTCCCCCTCTGCTGTCGCTTCGCCCAGGTCTCCTTTCAGCGCCGTTTCCATTCCATAGTGCCAGCTGTCATCGTCCTTAAGAAGCGGGATACGCCCTCCGGAAAACAGCGATTTTACATCATAAACGCTCTCCGCAAAAGCCCAGCCCAGAAGGATGGCTGCCTCCAGCACCGGTATCAGCCAGGGCAAGAGCAACAGTCCGCAGGCCACCAGCGCAGCCCCCTGTATTTCCAGCCGCCTTTCGCTGCTTGAGAGAAGGTACAGGGCATTGGCAGCCTCTCTGATGGCACAGATTCTTCCTGCCACGCTTCTCAGATTATCCACATCGCTGTCATTTCCCGCGATCAGATATTCAATTTGATATTTCAGCACATCCTCTTCCCTCTCGTCACCGTAAGAGCCCATATAACGCAGCAGATATTCCTGAAAGAAAAAACGGTCCGTAAGGCTGTCTGCCTGTGTTGTCTCCAGATTGCCCAGGCTGTTTTTTCCCTGCGCCATACGGCTCTGAATCAAACCGCCGCTGTTTATGACCGCTGCTGACAGGCTCTCGCAGTCCGCAACGGTCAGACGCAGGATGCCCTGTCTGCTGACCTCCTCCAGCGCCCCCGCCGGATTCTGTATCTCCACCTGCACGCTCTCTCCGTCCAGGGTCTCTATCTCCCTGCCGTTATACCCTTCCAGTTCCTTCTCCAGCTCTCTTCTCTCGGTCTCCGTCTCCGGCGCATCCAAGCCGTTGACCCGGACAGACTGCATCCACCCCTTCAACTCCTCCAGCAGATGCAGTCCCACATCATCCCTGACCGCCTCTATGGCCCTGCGCCGGAACACCGCTCCGTTCCCGTCGGTCATAAGCGATACCCCGCTCACCTCCGCGCCCTCCAGGCACAAGCCGAAAAAATCCCGATACAAATACCCTCCCAACAACACATCCCCACAGTCCAGATTCCGTCTGACATATTCTGCCAGATGCTCCCCTGTCCGTCCCCTTCCACTGGATTTCGTCCCATAAGAGGAATCCACCGCAAACAGGTTGTACTGCCTGGAGAGCTCTCTGTGGTATTCCGCCATGACACTCTGCATTCCCGCCTCCGCGGCACAAAGGGCCTCCAGCCCTGCCCCGTTCCTCCTGGCGCTGTCTATCAGCGCCAGATACAGAGACAGTATGACAGTAAGACAGAGTGCCAGATATACCGTCAGATAACCTTCTTTCCCCCTCATCACACCCGCCCGGTCTGGGCGGTGATCTTCTTGAACAGATCGTTGATGATTCGGGTGATCTGTTCCCGAAACAAAATCACAAGTCCCACCAAAACCACAATAATCAGGATTACCTCCACGGTTCCCATGCCGTCCTCTTCCCTCAGAAACTCTCCCGGGCCTTTCAATCTTTCCTCAGTCATTGCTCTTTCCTCCTTCTACCCCAACGTGCCAAATGCAGGCACCATAATCACAATCATCACAACCGCAAGCATCAGCGCCATAGGCGCCAAAAGCTTCGTCCCGGCCTCCTCTCCCAGCTTTTTTACCCGCTGCAGATTTTCGCCGGAAGATCTGTCCACCTCCTCCCGGAGTCTTTCCAGCAGGGCTCCGTTTCCCCGTCTCAGATTCTGACACAGCACAGTCCCCAGCCGGATATAATCCCGGGAACCGGTTCTTCTGCCAAAGTGCTCATAGGCCGCTCCTTCCGAGACCCCTCCCTGAAGTTCTCTGCAGGTGTAAAGCACCTGGGCACAGCCCGGCTTTTCCACGGCTCCCTGTTGTCTCTTCTTTTCATAATCTCCTCCTATCTTGAGGAAGGCTCGGCGCACAGTCATTCCCGCTCCAACATAGAGCAGCAGCCTGTATGCCAGTTCCGGATATTCCCGCTCCAGACGTTTCCTCTTCTTTTCCAGCTCCCCGTGAAGGTCTCTGTCTGCGGACAGATAGAGCAGCAGTGCCACAAGGGGCGCGGCAGCCCAGATCAGCAGACTGTGATCCTTTTTACGAAGGCTCCACTCCAGACCTTTCCCCTTCCACTGCGCCGGAAGCTTCCACACCTCTTTTTCCCGATTCTCCCGTTCCGTCTCCAGCAGAAGTTCCTTCAGCTCCAGGTAATCCTTTTCTTCTGAGCTTTCTTTTGGCCTCACCGTCACAGGAATCACTTCCGTCCGCTCCAGGTCTTTACAGATTGCCCGCGCCCTCAATTCCAGGGCAACAGGAGCTTCCACCGATCCCACCCTGCCTCTGCCGTCAATGATATCCTCTCTGCTGCTCTCCCAGATCACCTCCAGGGGATATCCCTCATACGTCTCCTGCAGTGCCAGATCCCCCGTGATATGCTCAAAATCCTCGTTTCCGTTTAACACCCGGGCTGTTATATTCTGCAGAAAGGACTCTAAAAGGGCTGCTGCTTCCTGCTCTGTGGGCTCTCTGGGCGACACCTCCACCAGAAAGGTTCTTCTGCTCTCCCCGTCATCCGCCTCCAGCCAGAGCTGCTCCGCCTCCAGATCTCCCCGCAGCACAGCCCCCTCCTCCTCCAAAATTGCGCTCCGCACCGCATTCCATCTGACCGTCAGCCCCAGAAGCAATCCAACCAGAAGAACAGTCAGCGTCAGGGACAGCTTTTTCACATAATACTGTGTCTTCACATACTCTACCCGCTCACCGGGATAAAGCCGTGCCAGATCCGCCTCCACCCGCCGCCCGCGAAACAGCGGCAGCCCCAGAATACACGCCTTTTTGTAAAGGTACAGCGAAATTTTTTTCATTTTGTATTATACCTCCATATGCCTGAGCACTGCCTCGCCCGCCGCATAAGCTCCCAGATATGCCGCAAGGCATCCCGTCATAACCAGGATTCCGGTAAAATTGCAATACAGCGCGTCAAAATATCCCGGGGTTGCCAGTTCTATATACAGCATGACTGCAAAGGGCATCGCCTTCATAATCGCAAGCTCCATCCTTTTCCCGCCCAACAGCGTATCCAACTCCCGGCGCAGATCGATCCTTCCCCCGATCAGCTCCGCAGATCTTCCGATGATCCCGGGCAGGTCTCCTCCGCTTCGTCTGGCGATGGAAAACACCTCCGCAAACTGTTCTATTTCTTCGCATCCGCTTCGTTCTCCCAGATCCGTTAAAAGCTCCTCCAGGGAAATATTGATATTCAGTCCTCTTCTGATCAGCCTCAGTTCCCGGCAGACAGCGGACTCCCTGCCGAACATCTGAATCATATCCCGCTCGCTCTCCAGAAACGCGTTTTCCACCGAATAACCCGCCTGCAGGGACGAGGACACCGAGAGAATGCACTCCCGGAACTGACTCAAAAGCTCCTCTCTCGCCCGTCTGCACCTGCCCCTGCGCAGCTCAAGAAAGCACACCACGCCCACCGGCGAAAGCGGAAGCACCGCCCATGCGCTTCGATAGAAAAAACAGGCCAGAAGCATTACCGCCGCCGCGGCTGCAGCCGCAGCCCCCGCCAGTTCTCTCCAATTCCGGCTGCATCTATGATAATCCTGCCGCCCTGAGCTTGTTCTCCCGCAGCAGTTCTCCTTTTTTTCCCAGTCTTCCGATAATACCGCCCGCACTGTCCTCACCCGCTTCCTCAAATACAAACAGCGGGTTCAGTTTGATCTCGCCGTTTTCACATCCCACCACCTCTGTGATTTCCAACACCCTTCTGGAGCGATCCCGGAGTCTGCCCAGATGCACGATCACGTCGATTCCCGACGCGATCTGCTGCCGCACAGCCGTCAGCGGAAGCTCCATCCCCATAAGAACCATATTTTCCAGCCGGGCAAGCATGTCCTTCCCGCTGTTGGCATGTCCGGTGGACATGCTGCCGTCATGCCCCGTGTTCATACACTGCAGCATATCCACCGCCTCCGCCCCCCGCACCTCTCCCACAATGATCCGGGTGGGACGCATTCTCAGGGAGGAACGGATCAGCTCCCTGACCGTAATTTCCCGGCATCCCTCCACGTTGCTGTTCCTGGTCTCCAGCCGTACCAGATTGGGAAGACCAAGCAGCTGAAGTTCTGCGCTGTCCTCGATGGTAATGACCCTCTCCTCCGCAGGTATAAACTGGGAGAGCACATTCAGAAAGGTGGTTTTTCCGCTCCCCGTTCCCCCGCTGATAAAGATGTTATAGCCTGCCCTGACCAGCTTTTCCAGAAACCCTGCCGCCTCACCGGAAACGGATCCCTGCCGGATCAGCCAGTCCATGGTAACCGGCTTCTCCGGAAAGCGCCTGATCGTGACCACCGGCCCGTTCAGCGCCACCGGATTCATGACAATGTTGACCCGGGAGCCGTCCGGCAGCCTGGCATCCACAATGGGAGACGCTTCGTTGACCACCCGGTTACAGCCTGCCACAATTCTCTGTATTACGTCCTGCAGCTTTTCCAGGGAATCGAAGCTCGCATCCAGCTCCTGAAGCCTTCCGTCTCTCTCCACAAAAATGTGCTCCGTCCCGTTGATCATGATTTCCGTCACCGAGCTGTCCTCCACAAAAATCTGAAGGATATCCAGTCGCCTCAGAGAATCAAACAGTTCCTTTCGCAAACGCCGCCTCAGCTCCACCGGGCAGATTACAAGATTTTGCTCTCCCAGAAGCACCTCGTCTATGGCTTCCTCCACCTCTTCGTCGGACAGCTCCCTGCGAAAATCCATTTTCTCCTGCACCCTTCTGCGCAGCTCTCTCTTTAACTCCGTATATTCCAAACCCTGTCACCACGCCTTTCCCGTTCTCTCATTCCAGCTCCCGGATCAGCCCTTCTGCCAGAGCCGCCAGTTCCCCTCTCGTCAGCTGCTCCAGCTCCTCCGGCAGCCTCCTGATCTGCGGCAGGCTGGGCTGTCTGGTCTTCTCCAGTACGTCACCATATCCATACAGCGACAACAGCTGTTCATACTGCAGCAGCTTTGCCTTTGCAATCCTGTCCTCCCTCGTCAGCGTATAGACCCTCCTGCACAGACGCAGGATCTCAAAAAGGCCCTGCATACTCTCGCTCAGATCCAGAATCACATATTCGTATTCTCCCAGCTCCTCGATCTTCTGCAGAAGCCCAAGCCATTCCGCCGTCTGAACCGTCAGAAGATTCTGCCCGGATTTCATGGGTGGAATATAGTCCAGGTTTCCCACATGCCTGAGCATGGTCTGCAGCCGCAGCCGGAACTTTTCCTGTTCCGCATTGAGAAAATACAGCAGGTCTGCCAGATCCAGCGTCTGCAGATCCGGCAGCAGCTCCCCGATCCCTGCGTAATGCTCAAAGTTCAGATATAGCGTGGCATGTTCCCGCGCCAGCATCTGGCTCATGGTAAGGGCAAAGGAAGTCTGCATACTTCTGTGTACCGGGGAATAGTTTCCGATAAATTTTGTGCGACACCCCTGCCGCAGACGCGGAAGCCCGGTATCCGCCACTTCCATATATATCTGCAGCAAATATTTCAATACCTCCCCGGCTGCCTGATATTTATCCACACAGGGAACCTCCTTCCATCTGATCACGCCGCTCTCGTTCAAAATCACGGTCCGAAGAGGCTGCAGCGCCTGCAACGCCTCGCTGTATGCCGATTCCGACACCGCCAGAAGCATTACCGGCTCCTTCTCGGAGCGCATAAGATCGTCGATACTGGTATAAGTATGTATTCTCCAGGGAAGATCCCTTTGTTTTTGCAGAAAATCCGTCAGCAGACGGGCATATTCTTCCTCTTCGTCGCACAGAACAAGTAATTTTTCCTCTTCCTTCAATAGACACCTCCCAGAAAAAGCAATACGCTGAAAAGAACAGGGCCGGACAGACGAACCGTGACCGTGGTCTTCTCACCCGCAGACCCGGGATATGCCCTCAGCTTTCCGCTGTCTGCAAACTCCGCCAGATAATCCAGCAGAATCCTCAGTCGTTCTCTCCCACATCTTTTCTTCCACAATTTTAAAACGGAAAATATTGCTGCGATCAGCAAAGAAAAAAATGAAAAAAACAAGATCTTTTCGAATGGCAGAAACCCTGCCGTTACTCCAAACAGCTTTACGTCACCGGCCCCAAGGGCTCCGACCCGGAAGAAGGGGGATAAAAGAAGCATAACCGGCAGCCCTCCCGCCAGAAAAGCCAGTATTCCACCGACTCCTTCTTCCCGGCACCGAACCATCGCACCCGCAACCGCCATCAGCAAAATCAGAGCGTTTGGAATTCTTCCCTTCCGATAGTCAAAGCCGCAGGCAGTGGCCAAAAAAACACACAATACCGCCAAAACACCATCTCTCTTTCTCTTTTTGCAACAGAATCTTGAGGCGATACCTGCCTCCCGAACCAATTGAGTAATATCGAGTTACTACGAAACAACCAGATGTAAGATTGTAGTTGCATTATATCCGATACTTCATCTCTTTGCAAGATAGAAAACAGAAAAATATCATTTTTGTTAAATAATTACAAAGTTTTGTAAAGACCAATGCCGTAGAGTGCCGCAACCCCTGGAATTCCAAGGATTCCGGATGTCAAAACAGTATAGATGTTGACTCCCACCCCCAGAGAGATCCCCCTTCCGGCAAGCGCCGTATTGATAAAATAGATGGCGATCACTCCAATAATGCTGCGCAGCACAAAGTTGATGATTCCCTCTCTTCTCATTTGCCCCGTCCTCCCGCTTCGTCAGGCAGATTTCCGCCTGTTTTTACAATCCTATGCGCTGCATGTCTGAATTATGTTTTCCACAATATATTCTGGAATATTTTTCAAATTCGCGTCTATACTTTTAACAAGAAAGCGGAAAGGAAGTATTTGCCATGAAAATGTACTTCAGCCAGAAAACCAACACCGTACAACCCATAGAACAGGATCTGGGCGGCATGACCCTGCGGGAATGCCTGGAAAAAACCCACATAGCTCTGGATGCAGCATATGCGGGCTTTGACAACGCTGTAGATGACGACCTGATCGACAGCTATATCTATGAAATTAACTCACTGCAAAAAAGGTACAAGCATATCAGCGATCTTCTGGCACTGGAGGAAGCCGCCAGGGAAGAAGAGCTACGCGTACATTCCCCGATTCGCGCCCTGGTCAGCCATGTTTTCGGTTAAGGTATTCCTGCCGTAGGTCAGCCCGGCGTACACAGTCTGAGAGTTGTTCATCACAGGGCCGGCGCTGTTTTGTCCCGCAATCTGGCTGTAGGCATCTCTCAGCTGCTTCACGATCTGCTCGATTTCGCCCAGGGGCTCCGGGCTTACTTTCCGTTCGGAGTCCGCAAGCCTTCTCACACAGAAGCCGCAGAGACTCAGAAGGGCAGGTGCAGGCTCATATTGCAGATTCAAAGAATTCATCAGCTCTCCCAGGCACCCTCTGGCCTTGCGGATTGCCTCACGGAATTCCCACTCCTTCTTTTCTGCCAGGGCCTCTCTGCCATCCTGCACATAACAGAGCAGCATTTCATAGAGTATCACTACCAGCTCCGTAGGATTCGCATGGGTAATTCTCAGTGTAAATTCCTGTTTCTGTTCTCGTGTCATGACTATCCCCTTTTTTATGAATGGAACCGGCCGTCTCCCTTCCGGAGCAGGCCGGTTTTGCTTTACTGCAGCAGCTGCAGAACCTGGGAAGGTCTCTCGTTGGCCTGGGCCAGCATGGAGGTTCCCGCCTGTGTCAGCACCTGATAAGTAGTATACTTCGTCATCTCCTCGGCCATATCCACATCCATAATCCTGGAGTACGCGGCCGTCATGTTCTCGGAGGTGATATCCAGACTGTTCACCGTGGATTCCAGCCTGTTCTGATAAGCGCCCAGCTGCCCGCGGACTGCGGATACAAACCGAACCGCGCCGTCCACTGCCTCTATGGCATCCAGGGCACCCTCCTTGGTGCTGACATCCACGTCCTCAATCCCCAGATTGCGGAGCGAGATGGCGGGAATATCGATCTCCAGCACCTGCCCCTCATTGGCGCCGATCTGCAGACGCATGGCGCCAATACCGCTTGCATCAACTGTAAATCCCGGAATCGTCACTGTATCGCCCATCGCCGTCAGTTGATTCTCGATCTCAGGCTTTGCCTCCGTCAGATCAAGGGTCATCTCAAAGTCATTGACCCCCGTAAAGGTCAGAAGATTGCCCTTTATGGTTGCCCTGATATCGCCGGCATTGGGAAAACCATCCTCCTTGGCCGGATCGTTGGGATCATAATCCAACAGCTGAAATCCCTTCACAATATATTCGCCTGTCTCCACATACTCGGTCACGATATAGTTTCCGGTCACCGGATCCTTGATAAACTCTCCGGTCTTCGGATCCTTTTCATAGACGGGTTCATACTCCTTCTCCAGCACCACAGAGTCAATCTGATACCGCTTCGCCGGCACCTCCTTGGAATACCCGCTCACGCTGACCGGATACAGGGGGTCATCGTTGTAGACAAAACCCTTCCACTCAAACTCTCCGTTCAGCAGCTTCTGCCCGTTAAATTCCGTCACCTCGGAGATTCTGTTGATTTCCTCCTTCAGCTGCTTTACCTCATCCTGCACCGTGCCGCGGTCGCTGTCGGCCATGGTGCCGTTTGCGGCTTTAATGGCCAGCTCGTTGAGACGCTGCAGCATCTCGCTGACTTCGCTCATGGCCCCGTCAGCCGTCTCTATGATGGAGATTCCGTCGCTGGCGTTCTGATTTGCAACGGCAAGTCCCTCCAGCTGCGCGTTCATCCTTTTCGCCATGGCAAGCCCTGCCGGGTTATCCTTTGCACGGTTGATCTTCAGACCGGAGGACAGACGCTGCAAGGACTGGGACAGCAGCTTGTCGTTGTTCGCCAACGCGTTGTTTGAAAGCATTGCGGATACATTGTAATTAATTCTCATCGGTTAATTCTCCTTGCTGCACGGCATGCAAAAACACTTTAGCCACGCGATAAAGTTCTATATTTTCTGTTCCGGCATCCGTGCCTCTTCCGGCCGCTGCAAACCCGACATCTGTCGTCACTACGCTGATATCGCCCACACTCCAGCTTTCACCGGCTTCCTTTCTAAAGATATCGGCTATGTTTTCCGTTTCCATAACCTCTTTCTGACCTCCGGTCCGCAAAATTCCCCGGAGCTGACCGTCCTCAAAACAAAAGCCCCCGCGCAGCGTCCAGCCATCCCTGGGCCGCATGGTGATCTCCACCATACCCGCGCCTGCCCCGTCCCGCTCCAGCGTCAGATGCACTCTGGTAAGCCTTCCTCCCACATATACAGGCAGGAAAAACTCCTTGTTTTCCGCCAGCGCGCCCGCCACAGTGAGTTGTTTATGGGTCAGCTGCATATGCCGCACATCCAGGCTGGTATCCGCCTCCTCAAAGGTGGCCTCCTCTGTCTCTGCCCGCGCTAAAGTCAGTTCTTCGGCATATTGCCTCTCAAACTCCTCCGGGTTATCCAGAAGCTCCAAAAGTCTGGTTCCCGGTTCCTCCCGGGCCTCCCCGACACCCTCCGCATTCTCCTGACCAATGTCTTTTTTCTCCTCCGCGGCCCTGCGGTTTCTGTCCGTTTTAACGGACACCGTTGAGCCAAACAGGTTTTCTTCTCCCTCCAGAAGCGCCTGTGCCGCCAGGAGATTGTCCGCGCCGGGAGAGAGCTGGCCCCTCTGCAGCATAGCCGTGCACTCCCTGTCCGCGGAGGTCACTGCCTCCCGGTACTGTTCCAGCTGCTCCCGCCGGTAATCCGCCTGAGCCTCCTGACTGTAGGACGCCTCCGTCAACCCATTTCGCGCTTCCGCTGCAAATGCCCGGCCGATCTGATCCGAAATGCTCTCACCCTTTCTCACAAGCTCAGCCACCGCGCCCAATTCCTCTCCCACCCTGGCGTCCAGGGTCTTAAACCGGCCGCTGCGGACTGCGCTGAGCAGGTTGGAGAAATGCAGCTGCGCCTGGGTATTCACCAACGCGCCTACAGCCGCCCCGTCCCCCTTCTCGATCTGACGGATCAGCCGGTAAATACCGATATAGCTTTCCCGCTCCTCCTGCGTGATCTCGTGCTTTCTCTCCAGCCCATAGAGGAATCTGCTGTAGCTTTCCGACGCATCCTTATATTCCTCCGGAAGTCCCTCAAAATACTCCTCCAGCTCTGAGAAGCTTTTCTCAAGAGGGTTGATTCCGTCCCGGATCATCCTAAGCGTAGCCGCCGGCGTCAGTTTCTCCACCACCGACTGCACCTGCCTGTCGGCCTGCCGCACGCTCTCCAGATTCTCCGCAGTAATCTCCATATGGTTATAGGCCAGTATCCTTGCCGCTCTTCGGTTCTCCTCCGTCAGCTCCTGTCCCATCTCGCCAAGAATTTCGTCTATGTTCCGGAAGGCCGCCCTGATATTGTCTCCCAGATCCCGCCTGGGCGCCGTCATCAGCGTTTCATAACGTTCACCAGCCAGAGCAAGGGCATCCTGCCGTGCCTTTCCCTCTCCGTGAAATCCCTCCAGGGTCCCGGTGCTCTGTCCCTCCGCAAAAGTACCCAGTACCTCCGCAGGGAGACCCGGCAGCTCTGCCACCACACTGTCTGTTCTCTGCAGCTCCCGGAACTTCTCCACCGCCATGGTATCCCCGGGGAAATATTGCTCCGCCAGCTCGCCCTCCGCCTGGCGAAGCGCTTCCACCAGCTTTTCCATGGGCGCGGTGTCAATGGAAAAACCGCTCTTCAGCAGCTTTATGTTTACCTCTGCAGTCATGCGCAGCCGGATTTCCTCCAACTGCCTCCTGGCTGTCAGATCGCCTGCCGTCAACTCCCAGGCTTCGTCGCTCTGATAGTAATCCGCAAGGCGGCCCGCACGCTCGTAAAGATTCTCGGATTTTCCGGAAAGATCGGCGTGAAGCGGATTTTTTCCCTGGGCAAGGGCATCCGCAGCGGCTCTGCCAAAGCGCTCCGGGTCCACCGGCAATTCTATTCCCTCCAGCTCCTCCAGCCTGTCAAGGTTTTCCGCCGTCAACGGCAGGCCGTTATTCAGAAGCCATACCGCTTCCCGCCTGCTCTCCTCCGTCACCTCACGGCCGGATCGGCGAATCACCTCGTCAATCTGTCCGGCCAGCTCCCCGTCCGGCACCTGCTCTCCGCTGCGGGTATAATATCCCTGTACCTCTCCGGCATAATATCTGGGGACGTTTCTGCTCCCGTTTTCCGCACCGCTGTTCTGGGCCAGGTACAGGTTCCAGAGCTCGCCCTCCATCTCATTGTCAATCAGATACCCGGTGCTTCCCTCCGTCAGGGGCTGAAGCTGTTCCGCCATGGCCCATGCCTCGGATACCAGCGTCAGGTTTTCCTGTGTCAGAGGAATATCCGCCCGGGCAAAGCTCTCCGCTACGGCCTGGGCCAGCGCCTGGCTGCCCAGCGCGGCTGCCAGCGTATCCAGATCCAGATCATCCGTATATCCTGCCACATTCTTGCCGGAACGCACCAGCTCCGCCTTGATCTTATCCAGGATGGTAACCGCTTCCTCCGGCTCCATGCCGCCGAAGTCAAAGCCTTCCTCCTGCATCTTCGCATAGTCCTCCTCGGACATGGTATTTGACATGAGTATCATGTAATCCTGCGTGACTCCCACATCAATATGAGAGGCCTCCTGCTGGATCTCTATCAGGCTCTTTCCCCTTTCTCCGGCAGCTCCAAGAATGCCCTCCCAGCCCTGACCGGCCGAAAAACAGCCTCCCGGCTGCACCCTTTTTTCATCCGAACGCCCTCTTCCCCGAACGGTGGAACGACCTTCCCGGCCTCCCACTCTGTTTTCTCCATACTGTTTTTCCGATTCCTGCACTGTCTGATGCTGAAATGATATCTTCAAAATATAATCTCCCGTATCCGATTGATTTTATGTTTCCTTCATCCATGAGCGCCGATCCCACCATGGAAAAAGGCAGGCACCCATTTCTGTGCCTACCTTTTATTTCGGTTTAACTGCAGATTTCCTTTAGGAACCATTTCCAAATAACTTTATGGCTCCCCTCCCTGCCGGATCAGAATACAAACACGGCCGCGCCATAGGGCGGCAGATCCATCTCCATGGAATATTTGTGATAATGGAAGGGCTCCGCCACCGCAGTGATCTCCTTTTGAATCTCATTTCCCCAGCCGCCGAAACGTTCTTCATCGCTGTTTAAAAGCAGCCTGTACTTTTTCTTTTTCGGCACTGCCACCTGATAGCCCTCCCGTTTCACAGGCGTCATATTCAACACAAATAAAAGATTATTGCGTCCCGTGGAAGACTTTCTTACAAAAGAATAGACACTGTTCTCCGCGTCGTCCGCATTCATCCATTCAAAGCCTTCCCAGGAGTCGTCATGCTCGTAAAGGGCAGGATACTTTCTGTACATCTGCAGCAGCTCCTTCACAAAGGATTTCATTCCCAGATTATTTTTTTCACCCAGCAGGAACCAGTCCAGCTCCCTGGCCTCGCTCCACTCTCTCTCCTGTCCGAAGTCCTGCCCCATAAACAGCAGCTTCTTACCGCAATGGCCAAACATATAGGCATAGCCAACCCTCAGATTTGCGTATTTATCTACCTGATAGCCGGGCATCTTATTCACCATGGAACACTTGAGATGTACCACCTCGTCATGCGACAGGGGCAGGATATATTTTTCACTTTCATTGTAGCTCATGGCAAAGGTCATGGCATAATGATTTCCCTTGCGGTAGATGGGATCCAGCTTCATGTACTCGCAGAAATCATGCATCCATCCCATGTTCCACTTAAACGCAAAACCAAGGCTGTCTCCGCCGATGTCTCCCGTCACGTTGGGCCAGGCCGTGGATTCCTCCGCAATGGTCAGAAAGCCCGGATAACTGCCCCGCACTACGGAATTCAGGTGTTTGAAAAACTCGATGGCTTCCAGGTTCTCATGTCCGCCATACTTGTTCGGCAGCCACTGGCCCTCCTGCTTGCCGTAGTCCAGATAGAGCATGGAAGCCACCGCGTCCACCCGGATACCGTCCACATGGAACTCCCTGAGCCAGAACAGAACATTGGCAATCAGAAAATTTTTCACCTCCGGCTTGCCGTAGTTGAAAATCTTGGTTCCCCAGTCGGGATGCTCGCCCAGACGGGGATCGGGATGCTCGAAGATGCACTGTCCGTCAAACTGGGCCAGGCCGTGTGCATCCGTGGCAAAATGGGCAGGCACCCAGTCCAGAATCACACCCACTCCCGCCTTGTGCAGCTCATCCACCAGATACATGAAATCCTTCGGTGTTCCATAGCGCGAGGTAGGAGCATAATAGCCCGTGACCTGATACCCCCAGGAACCGTCAAAGGGATGCTCCGCAATTCCCATCAGCTCCACATGGGTATATTTCATTTCTTTTAAATATTCCACAATTCTGTCAGCAAACTGCCGATAGTTATAAAATCCTTCCTCCGTTCCGTCAGGATGCTTCATGAAAGAGCCCACATGACACTCATAGACAGCCATGGGCTGCCTGTTCATATCCTTTTTATCGCGTTCTTCCATCCACTTTGTATCGCCCCATTTGAAGCCGGAAAGATCCGCGATGACGGACGCCGTGCCCGGACGGTATTCCGCCTGATTGGCAAAGGGATCGGCTTTGTAAAGCTTTCTGCCGTCTTCGGCATGGATCAGGAACTTGTACATGTCGCCTTCCGCCGCCCCCGGAACAAACAGCCCCCAGATTCCCACCGGTCCCAGCTTTTCCATGACCAGAGATTCCTCGTTCCAGTCATTGAAGGTTCCGATTATGTGAACCTCCCGTGCATTGGGCGCCCAGACTCCGAAATAAGTACCCTTCACTCCCTTTTCCACAGAAAGGTGCGCACCCAGCTTTTTATAAATGTCATAGTGCGTCCCCTGTGAAAACAGGTACTGATCGGCCTCTGATATAAAGACCTTTTCCTTTTCGCTTGTCATTGTTATACCTCCAATCAGACAAAATCTTTCTCTGTCAGTATGATCATATCCTCATCGTCGTATCTTCTGGCAAAAAGTATGTCAAAAAAGTGGCCCGGAGTCTTCCGGTTGGCATGGTGAATCGCCTCATCCACCATCTCCTTCACCTCCGCCACCGTCACCGAATGGTCGATGGTCTGAAGGGCCTCGATCCTTGTGTGCAGCGCCAGCACGCCGAGATCGTCTATGGAATATTCCTGTTCCCTGGCATACTGCTTGCCAAAGGTCACCAGCATGTCGTTGCTCAGAGCCTCCACATCCATTCGGGCCGTGAAGCTCTCTCTCAGCTTCACATGTGTCGAGAGCATCCTGTCTATGGCTTTTCTGGTGTCCTCAAGCACCACGATAATCCCCAGCCGCTCCTGCTGGAGAGCCCTGTACAGCGCCTCCACGGTCTCTGCCTTCATACCGGATGCCCCGTGGATGATCAGCGCTCCGCTCTTCAGCTTCTCCAGCGTGTCCGCCACATTTTTGGCGTTCATACCGTCACCGCTGATCTTTGCCACCTTGCCCGAGAAATTGCTGTCCGTCATCTGAACCTCCCGGATCATGTTCTTGGCCAGGGTGAGCGTATCCATCCCTTTTTCGCCCGTGATAATGATATTGCCTGTATATGCCGCCATGCTGATACTGTCAAGGGCCTTCACCAGTTTTTCCCGGGCCGAACGGCTCTGGATATATGGCCCGTAAAGCTCTCTCTCTTCCCTGGTCAGAGACCGTACTTTTGCCTTTTCCCGCTCCACGGAGACGGCGGTCTCCTTGCCGTCCGCAGCGCTCTCCTGAACCTGTCTGGTCCTGCGTCTTTCCGCCCTCTGCTGCTTCTTTGTCTTTCCGGCCTGATCTCTGCGCGTTGTCTGCGCCTGTGCCATAGAATCCCCGGACTCCTCTTCTGCGCCGGCATCCTCCCCGGAAGATTCTGCGCCTCCCGGTTCCTCCCCATCGGTCAATTTTCCCTCCGGCTCCGCATCCGCTTCCCCGGATTCCGCTTCATACTCCAAAGCTTCCGCCTCGTATTGCGCATCCCCCGTCATCTCTTCCGAATCAGCAGAGTCCTCCTGTTCCAGGCTGTCTTCCCCATAGTCCTCCGGGTCTTTTTCATACTCCGGAGATTTTTTCAGCGCTGCAGTCTCCTGTTCATATACCGAATCTTCCGCTTCGTATTCCACGGAATCCTCTTCATAATCCAGAGGTTCCTCCCCATATTCCGGAGAGTCCTCTTCATATGCAGAAGTTTCCTCCCCATATTCTGCAGAGTCCTCTTCATATACAGAAGCTTCCTCCCCATATTCTGCGGAGTCCTCTTCATATACAGCGGCCTCCTCATATTCTGCGGAATCCTCTTCAAAGTCCCATCCCTGGTTCTCCGGTTCTGCGGATTCCCCTTCATATTCCGGGGCTGCTCCCTCCTGCCCCTGGATTCCCTCTTCATACCCGGCAGCGTCTTCTCCGTATTCCGTCAGCGCCTCTGTCTCCGTGAGCTCCTTCTCCGCCTGTGAACCCGCTTCCAAAGCAACCTCCTCCAGCTCCTTCTCTCCCGCGGCAGACCGCTCTCCCTCCAGCTGTTCCAGAAGGCCGTCTCTCACAGATGCCTCAAACTCCGTAAACATATTTCCGGTCTGCTCCAGCACCCGCTGGCGCACCTCTTCCTTGCGCTTCTTCTCGTTCTCCTTCTTCGCCTTTTCCCACTCGATCAGAATATCTCCCAGATTCATCTGGCCCGTAATCTGCTTTTCAACCTTCTCCGCCTCAGGAACCACAAGGCTGATCTGTCCGTCCGATTCCTGGGACAGCACACCCGCCAGCTCCCTGGGCGGCTGGGCCGTCAGCACCTGCTCTTCCCCCCGTCCCAGGTTCTCTGTCCGCGGCTGTTCCACAATGATCTCCGTCATATCCGGAACGGTTTCTTCCGCCGTTTTATTCACCGGCTCCTCTGCCGGGGTTTTCTCCGTCTCCCGGGGCTCCCGGTTCCCTGGCGTTATGTCTGCTGCTTCGGCGTCCGTTCCTGCAGCATCCTGCTGCAGCCCGCTCATGTCCGCCGTCTCACCGAAAAACACCTCCGAGCTCTCCATTACTTCCGCTTCCGGTTCCAGGTCGCTCTCGTCCACTTCCTCTATCTCCGGAAGGTCAAGACTCTCTGTGTCAGAATCCATCAGGGGCGCCAAAATGGAGCGGGTAATGGCATCCGACTGCTGGGAACCGGACAAAACCTCCTGCAGCCCCGCCGCAATCTCTGCCTGCAGGTTGATGGTATTGTACTGCCCGACATCCATGGTCTTGACCTGAATATCCATCTCATCCGGGTTCTGCTGTACGCCTCCCTGCACCTCCGCAGTACCGGAAAACATCTCTCCCTGTGCCGCCTGCTCCCAGCCGGTCTGTTCTCCCGTATTCTGATTCCAGCCTGCCTGTTCCCAGCCCGCCTCTTCTTCCGCTGACTGTTCCCAACCGGATTGCTCTCCGGCAGACGCTCCTACGCTGCCCGGCGCATTCCAGGGCTCGAACCGATGCTCATATTTTTCCTGCTGCGCCGCCGTCAACGGCTGGTGCAGCATTTTCAATTCCATGGCCTTGACCACATATTTACCGTCCCCAAACCACAGAATCAGCTCGTCGCACTCCTCCACGCAGCGGGTGGCCAGTCCCACTCTGTGATACAGGTATGCCAGCTCATACGCCCACTTCTCCCGGTAATCCCTCTTTTTCAGCTCCTCCAGCACGCCGATTCGCTCTTCCAGCCCCACATCCTGCGCCTCATAAAGCTTATACTGCAGGATATATCTCCCCGAGTCCTTCGGAGCCACCTGCACAAATTCCTTGTAATAATTGACAGCCTGTACGAAATCCTCCGTCTTGATGCAAAGCTCACAGAGAGAATAACAGATGGTCTTTCCACCCGGCCTTCTCTCGTATGCCAGCAGAAGCATGTTCTTCGCATCCTCGTACCGCCGGTTTATTTTATACAGGTCACTGATGGTGCACAGCATCATAACGCTCTTCACTCTGCGCCAGTCAATGGTGTCCGCTATCTCCGCCGCCTGCGCATATTCACCCTCGGCAATCAGCGACCTGATTTCATCTGCTCTTACTTTATATTCATACTTATCCAAGGTATTTCGCTCCCATTTGACATATAAGTATACTTACCCACTATTACTGTTAAGTCTACCATATACGTCCTGTATCTGTCAAAAGAAAAGGCAAAAAAATACAAGATATAGTGGCTATATCCTGCATTTCTTAACAATATCATGTTTTCTGTCTATTAAATGTCAAAAGCCTTACAACAGATTGCTCAGCTGCGCAAACTGCTCCAGCGTCAGAGCCTCGCCCCGCACGGTGGGAGACAGCCCCAGCTCCTCCAGAACCGCCGTCACCCGCTCCCTGGAAACTCCCAGCTCCGGCGCGTTGGAAAGCCCGTTGGCCAGGGTCTTTCGGCGCTGGTTAAAGGAAGCCCGGATCAGGGAAAACATTCTTTTCTCATCCTCCACCTCCACGGGCGGCTTCTCATACCTGAGGAGATGTATGACGGCACTGCCCACATTCGGTCTGGGAATAAAGCAGTTGGGCGGCACATTTGCCACCAGCTCCGGTTTGGCGTAATACTGCACCGCAAGAGAAAGCGCACCGTAATCCTTTGTCCCGGGTCCGGTCTGCATACGCTCCGCCACCTCCTTCTGTACCATGACCGTGATACTCTTCAGAGGGACATGCCCTTCCAGCAATGCCATAATAATGGGAGTCGTTATATAATAAGGCAGATTCGCCACCACCCGGATAGGCCTGCCTCCGTTTTTTTCCTCCACCAGTTTTCGAATGTCCACCTTGAGGATATCGTCATTGACAAGCGTTACATTATCATACCCCGACAGCGTATCCTGAAGAACAGGAATCAGATTTCTGTCGATCTCCACCGCCACCACCTCTCTGGCCCTTTCCGCCAGATATTGAGTCATGGTTCCGATTCCCGGGCCGATCTCCAACACGCAGTCCTCTTTGGCGACCTGTGCCGCGGATACGATTTTCTCCAGCACAGAGGTATCTATCAGGAAATTCTGTCCGAATTTTTTTTGAAAAGTAAACTGGTATTTCTGAAGTACTTCTATGGTATTTCGCGGTATCCCAAGCACGGCCATCTGCACTTTCTCCTTTTTTCACTTAATGCTGTCCCATTTTACGGACACAAAATCACGTCGGAGCGAACTGTCCGTCCGCCTCATGCCATTTACAATGTATCTTACCGGCTCAGAAACCTTTCTTTTCCTCTCTCATCAGAAACTCCCGCACCTCTCCCAGGTCGCGGAATATCCTCTCGCTCAGCCTGTGCATCTCCTGATCCGGCGCAATCATATCCGGCACCATCAAAGGATGCATTCCCGCTCTGTAAGCGGAACGTATACCGTTTGGCGAATCCTCTATGGCATAGCATTCCCGGGGCTCCACCTTAAGCTCCCTGCACGCCATCAGATAGATATCCGGCTGTGGTTTGGAGTGCTCCACCATGTCGCCGGTGACGACAACGGAAAAATCCTCCCGAAACCCCGCCTGCTCCAGGTGCTTCAGCACCGTGGATCGTCTGGTGGAAGACGCAAGCCCCACCGGCCGCCCCTGCTCCCGCAGCCATGTCAGAAGCTCTGCGGCCCCCGGCTTCACGGGAAGCCCTTTCTGTTCCATGTAATCCCAGAACCAGGCGGAGGCTTTCCCCCGAAAGCCATCATAATCAAAATCTTCCCCGTATGCTTCCATGACAATCTTTCTGCTGTCATTGGCATTCAGCCCGATACAGCGGGGAAAAATAAGTTCCATGTCCGGCAGTCCGCATTCCCGTGCCACTGCCAGCCAGCTCTCCTGGCAAAGCCGCTCCGTATCAAACAGCACTCCGTCCATGTCAAACACAACCGCACTCACAATCCCATACCTCCTGTCCTCAGGCCGCCTGCCGTCATTCCCTTCCCACACGCCGATGCCTGAAACACGGTCTTCGCCGCAGCTTCGGGCATGGTATCTTCCGGAAAATGTTTAAGGAAGCGCCAAATCAGGCAGCGCTTCCTTAAATATACACGAAATCCTCCAGAAAGTGAATACAATTATATAAAACAAGCACATCTCCCCCTGCCGCGTACTGTTCCAGCAGCGGGTACAGCCTTCCGTTATAATAGCGCAGATCCAGCAAACAGATTCTGTCATAGTGGGGAAGCAGAAGGGGAACCAGACAGTTGGCATAGGAATCCTTTATCACAAAGAGCGTTTTTCCCGTGCTGTTTCCCGTCTCGATCTCCACCAGCGCGTGATTATCATCCAGAAAGAAACCGTACTTGTTTTTGGTTTCCAGATGTCCGGCCTCATACAGGGTATCCGTGGTATTGCGCAGATCATAGGTGACTTTTACCGGCATCTCCTCCGTCTCGCCAAAATAATAGATGGATTCCCTTTCCCACTCCGTGTTTATCTTGGCCTGCAGTGTGCCCTGGAAATCGTCGGAAGCCAGCTTCATGGCTCCGGTATCATAGTTCCACGGCTGCTCCCCCGCTGCTTCCGCCCAGGCCAGATACCCGTAGTAAGCCCCCAGACTGGTCCAGTGATGGTCGGTGCGGTAATAGATCTCCTGATCCCGGTGCGCTTCCAGCGCAGAAAACACATCCACATAATGCTGGCTGCCCACCCGTTCCCTCACCTGCTCCAGAAACGTATCCTGCCGGAAATACGGAGCGTTGGCCGGCATTTTGTCCGTCAGGATATTATCCGCGGTAGGCACGAGCATCACCCTGGCATTCCAATCGTTTACAAGCTTATCCAGCAAAACCAGCTTTTTTTCCACGGTCTCTTCAGAATACTGCTCCGGCAGATGCTGCTCCAGAAGATAGCCGTCCTTTCCGAGATAGACCCCGCCGATCTCCCGCTTCAGAAAAAACAGCTCCAGTCTTGTCTTCAAGTCAATCCACCTGTCTCTGCCCACAAACTGATCTGTCACATAGGTCTCATAGTCCTCGGTATAGCTTCCCTTCAGAAGCGCCTCTGCGGAAAATTTTGGTCTGGAGGCCAGCACTCTGTTCTCTGTCTCCGAAAAGGTTCTGTCCTCTCTGGCAAAATCCGCCGCCGTAAAGATCAGGATCACTGCGGATAAAAGAATCACCGTAAACGCCGCGTTCCACTTTTCTCCCATGTATGTTCTCCTCTCCAGATCATTGTTTCCTTTGCCGCAGCCCGCCCCTATGCCCGCGAAAAATCAGGCCGATACCGCCCGGCAGGTATCAGAATCGAAAATACAGAAACGGGTTATAGGATGCGTCCACGATACAGGCCACGGACAGAATCAGAAAGGCCACGGGAATCACCTTTTCCCCCAGACGGTACAGAGCCGCCCCCACTCCCCACCTGGAGGTTTCCAGCCGCTTTGCCCAGGCTGCAAACAATGGCGTTGCCGCAACCACCGCAATCAACATGGGCACTATATATTCCCGTCCCAGAAACAGCGCCCGGCTGTCAGCCAGACCGTTTCCGCCGAACATCGCCCTCAGATAACCCAGAATATGCTCCGGCTTCTCCAGCGCAAACAGTACCCAGCCCATCAATACCAGAAAACTGTTGTAGAGAATTCCCACCGCTCTGGGAAGAGCAGCCAGCACCCTGCCGAAAAACAGCTTTTCCAACGACAAAAACACGCCGAACCACAGTCCCCAGAGGAGGAAATTCCATCCGGCCCCATGCCAGATGCCCGTCAGGGTCCAGACAATCAAGATATTCACCAGCTGTCTGGGCAAACCCTTGCGGTTGCCTCCCAGCGGAATATACACATACTCCCGAAACCAGCTTCCCAGAGAGATGTGCCATCTGCGCCAAAACTCCGTGACGGACGCGGAAATATACGGGTAATTGAAGTTTTCCGGGAACCGAAAACCCAGCATCTGCCCCAGTCCGATGGCCATATCCGAATACCCGGAAAAATCAAAGTAGATTTGAAACGCATAGGCAAATATTCCCAGCCATGCCATCATGGCGCTGAGTCCTCCCGGATTCATGCCGGAAACGGCAGTCCACAGCTCTCCGGTGACATTTGCCACCAGTACCTTCTTTGCAAGCCCCACACAGAAACGCTTCATCCCACGGCTGACTGTGCAGATATCCGCCCTGCGGTTTTTCAGGCGTTCCTCCACATCCCGGTATTTTACGATAGGGCCGGCGATCAGCTGCGGGAACATGGCCACGAAGACGCCGAAATCCAGCAGATTTCTCTGGACCCTGGCCTCCCCCCGGTATACGTCGATGGTATAAGACATGGTCTGGAAGGTATAAAAGGAAATCCCGATCGGCAGACCCAGCCCCAACAGCGGTATCTGCGTACCCAGCAGGGAATTCACGGTCTGCACCAGGAAATCCGCATATTTGAAGAAACAAAGCACGGCCAGATTGACAATCACCGAGGACACCAGAAAAATTTTTGCCTTTCCGGTGCCCCGGAATCTCTCAATCATTCGTCCGTGAAAATAATCGGTGACGGTGGAAAACAGCATCAGCAGCACATAGACCGGCTCTCCCCATGCATAGAAAAACAGGCTTCCCAAGAAGAGGATGAAATTTTTCATCCTCCCCGGCGCCGCATAATATAAAATGAAAAACACAGGCAGAAATCGAAACAGAAATATGACACTGCTGAAAACCATTTTACACCTCTTCCTCCGTTACTGCTGCAGCTGCTGCTGTAATACCTCGATCACAAGCTCGTTGGCCTGCTGACAATGCTCGATTGCCGCCTCTTCCTCCAGATCCGTGGTATCCGCTCCCAACTGCACAAAGCAGATATAGTTGCCGATCTTCTCGATTCGGGACGCCTGAATCTTTCCGATGTTCATGGGGTACTGCATGGTATCGTTCACCTTTGCGTCACGGTAGGCATTGAGTGCTTCCTCCACATCCTCCACCCGGTCTTCCTTGGCCTTGATAATCACCAGAGTATCCACGTTGGTGCTTATCATGGGGGACTCTGCCAGATAGTCGTCATACATGTCAGGAGTGATTCCGAAGGACATCTCCAGCACATCCGGCGTCATCGCAAAATCGGGCCAGTAGTTCTCGCCCACCGCATCCGTGACAGCGGTCTTCACCGCCTCCATCTCCTCGGTCCAGCCTTCCAGGTAATCATGTCCGTTTACCACGGTTCCCGTCTGCTGCTGATCCCCTTCCTCCGTCGGCGGAACCTGATCGGAACTTTCCACGGGCTCGCTGCTCTGCTCCCCGCTGTCCGGCTGATCACTGCTCTGCTGTACATCGCTCTGCTGATCGCTGTTTACGCTGCCGGATGAATCACTTTCTCCGTTACCCGGCTTGTTGCAGCCCACAATTCCCAGGGCCAGCACACCTACGCTCAGAAGTACCAATAATTTTTTCATAAAAACCTCCATCTGCATTCCTTATGAATGCTCTTTTTTTCTTATACCGCTCTAAGTATTCCCATTTTTTAACGGTATAACTATAATAGTCCTTTCTTTTCAAAAATACTGCAAATACTTTCTAAAATTTTCCTGATGTGTTAGAATGACCTTGTTTCAGACGGAAGAACATCATTAGAAAAGGGAAAAAGATGAGTATTTTAAATGTTGAACACCTTACACACGGCTTTGGGGACCGGGCAATTTTCAACGACGTATCCTTTCGCCTGCTGAAAGGCGAACACATCGGGCTGGTCGGCGCAAACGGCGAGGGAAAGTCCACCTTCCTGAACATTATCACCGGAAAACTTATGCCGGACGAGGGAAAAATCGAATGGGCAAAAAACGTGCGGGTGGGCTACCTGGATCAGCACACGGCACTTGCAGCGGGCCAGAGCATCCGCCAGGTACTCTCCTCCGCCTTTGACTTCCTTTTTGCGCTGGAGACACAGATGAACGAAATCTGTGACAAAATGGGCGACGCAGATCCGGATCTGCTGGAGACTTACATGGAAGAACTGGGCACGATCCAGGAACTTCTGAATCTCCATGACTTTTACATGATCGACGCAAAGGTGGAAGAGGTGGCAAGGGCGCTGGGGCTTGCGGACATCGGTCTGGAAAGAGATGTGACGGAACTGTCCGGCGGCCAGCGCACCAAGGTGCTTCTGGGAAAACTTCTGCTGGAAAAGCCGGACATCCTGCTGCTGGACGAGCCCACAAACTATCTGGATGCGGAGCATATCGAGTGGCTCAGACGTTACCTCACCGAATATGAAAATGCCTTCATCCTGATCAGCCACGACATCCCTTTCCTGAACAGCGTCATCAACCTGATCTACCACATGGATCGTCAGGAGCTGAACCGCTATGTGGGCGATTACGACAAATTTCAGGAAGTCTATGCCATGAAAAAAGCCCAGCTGGAGGCCGCCTACAACCGCCAGCAGAAGGAAATTGCAGATTTAAAGGATTTCGTTGCAAGAAACAAGGCCCGGGTATCCACCCGGAACATGGCCATGTCCCGCCAGAAAAAGCTGGACAAAATGGATGTGATCGAGCTGGCCGCGGAAAAGCCCAGGCCGGAATTTTGTTTCCGGGAAGCAAGAACCCCGGGACGCATCCTGTTTGAGACCCGCGACCTGGTCATCGGCTATGAGGAACCTCTTTCAAGCCCTCTGAACCTTTCCATGGAGAGAGGACAGAAGATTGCCCTCATCGGTGCAAACGGCATCGGAAAGACAACGCTTTTAAAAAGCATCCTTGGGCTGATTCCTCCCCTTTCCGGAACCGTGGAGCAGGGAGACTATCTGGAAATCGGCTATTTTGAGCAGGAGATGAGCGGCAGCGCGGACAACAGCTGCATCCAGGAAATCTGGCAGGAATTTCCCGGCTATACCCAGTACGAGGTGCGTTCCGCCCTGGCAAAATGCGGACTCACCACCAAACACATTGAGAGCCAGGTTCGGGTATTGAGCGGCGGAGAACAGGCAAAGGTACGTCTCTGCAAGCTGATCAACCGCAATACCAACCTCCTGCTGTTGGACGAGCCCACAAACCATCTGGATGTGGATGCCAAGGAAGAACTGCGGCGCGCCCTGCTGGAATACCGGGGCAGCCTTCTCATGGTCTGCCATGAACCGGATTTTTACCACGGCCTGGCCACAGATGTCTGGGACTGCGCCAAATGGACTACAAAAGTAATCTGAAAGACACGCTCTAAAGCCGGCTGCCCGCCGGCTTTATCTTTGCCGCCATCCCAAAGGGCAGTAGATGTTCAAAAATCGCATGGTATTCCTCAAAAGTCACGGTACATCCACAGGTCATGAGCTCCATCTCCACACCGAAGAGATTTACAAGAAAATCCATTGACTGCATACCGTTTCTTAAGTAAAAAGCCTTCCGGCGGTTCCGCAGATCCCTCTGATCCTCCACGCCCACCGTGCTCTCGATCTCCAGAAGAAGCTTTTTCTCCCGATACCGCTTCTGCAGTGCGCGAAGTGCCTGACTGCCCACTCCGGTTCCTCTGCACTCCGGCGCCACGGCAAAATAGTCCAGCAGCACCAGCTCCCCCCACCGCATGGTAATGGCCAGCCCCAGAAATCCGCCGTCATCGCCTTCCACCGCAAACACCTCATAATTTCCCTTTTTTCTCCCCCGCAGGATCATCCCGAAGGGCTTCTTCTCGTTTCGCGGAAAAGCCTTTTCATAAAGAAGGCGCACCTTCTTCAATCGTTTCAATGTATCTGCATCCACAAGTCTCATATCACACCAAAACCTTTCTCCCGCAGCCCGTTCCGGAAAACTCCTGCACCCCGTTCCGCAAAACGGCCGCGCCTCCGGCAAAGTCTGCCGTTCCGAGCATTATAACAACTTTCTCCATTTTCTTCAAGCAGGGGATATGTTAAAATAAATTTGTTTGCTTAAAATAACAGAAATGACAGGTGTTGGATCATGAAAGAAAAAAGACAAAAGAAATTCTCCCTGTTCCCCTACCTTCTGCGCTATCTGCCCCACTACCTTCTGGGGATCGTGGTGCTGTGGCAGGTGGACCGGGCAAGCCTTTACATACCCCAGTACACCGGCGAGATTGTGGACGGCCTGACCCGGGGCGGCTTCGGATTTGAACAGGTAAAGCCTCTTCTCCTCAATATTTTACTGGCGGGACTGGTCATGATGTTCGGCCGCTTTGGCTGGAGATATTTTATCATCGGCGCGTCCAGAGGCATCGAGTACAGAATGCGCAACGACCTGTTCGCCCACATCGAAACCCTCTCCGCCCGTTTTTTCAACAGCCACAAGACCGGAGACCTGATGGCACATTTTACCAACGACCTGCAGGCGGTCCGCATGGCCGTTGGCATGGCTGTCATCACCACCTTTGACGCCGTTGTCATGACCGGCATGGTGCTGGCCAAGATGATTACAGACGTGGATCCCCAGCTGACTCTGCTGGCCTTCGTCCCGCTGATTCTGGTGGCTGTGGGCTGCTATTTTTACGGAATTGAGGCAAAGAAGCGTCAGACCAGACGTCAGGAGGCGTTCTCCCACCTGTCCGACAAGGTGCAGGAAAGTCTGGCCGGCATCCGCGTGCTGAAGGCTTTCGTACAGGAGGATGCGGATTTCGACGCCTTTGAACGTGCAAGTGTAAACAGCATGGAGAAAAATCTCTCCGTTGTCAGGCTCCGGGCTGTCTTCGGCCCCGCCCTGGATGCCGTCACCGGTTTAAGTCTTCTGCTGACGCTGCTCCTGGGCGGAAAAATGGTGCTGAACGGCCAGGTCACCACCGGGCAGTTCGTGGCCTTCAACGCCTACATCGGCATGCTGGTCTGGCCCATGATTGCCTGCGGAGACTGTATCAATACCTTCAGCCAGGCGGCCGCCGCCTATCAGCGTATCGCCGCCATCTTCCGGGAACAGCCGGACATTGTGGATGCACCCGGGACAACGGATGCCGATAATGAAGGCTCCTCCAAAGAAGACTCCCAAAAAGCAGGCTCCCTTTCCCTGAGCGGAGAGATCCGGCTGAACCACCTGACCTTTACCTACCCGGACGGCGAACTCCCCGTCCTGAAGGACGTGAGCCTTCACATCCGCTCCGGCGAAACCCTGGGTGTTCTGGGACGCACCGGCAGCGGCAAGTCCTCGCTGGCCGACCTGCTGCTGCGGGTCTATGACTGCGAACAGGGAATGCTGCTCCTGGACGGAATGCCCATCGACCAGATTCCTCTCGCCGTCCTGCACCGGGATATGGCCTATGTGCCTCAGGATAATTTCCTTTTCTCGGACACCCTGGAGGAAAACATTGCCTTCGGGCTGGAAGAGCGGATTCAGGATCACCCAGAAATCCGGGAGAATATCCGCCGCGCCGCCAGGGCAGCCTGCATTCACGACAATATCATGGATTTCCCCGAGGACTATCTGACCCTTGTGGGCGAGCGGGGCGTCACGCTCTCCGGCGGACAGAAGCAGCGCAGTTCCATCGCCAGAGCCCTGCTGAAAGACTCCTCCGTGCTGATCCTGGATGATTCCCTTTCCGCCGTAGACACGGACACCGAGGAACAGATCCTGGAAAACCTGATGGAGCTGCGAAAGGGCAAGACCACGATTCTCATCGCTCACCGCATCTCCACCCTGCAGCAGGCGGATCACATCGCCGTCCTCATGGACGGGGAACTGACCGAGTACGGAACCCATGAGGAACTGATCGCACTAGGCGGTTTCTATGCACACATCAACGAGCGGCAGCAGCTGGAACAGCAATTAAAGGAATTGGGGTGATGGCTATGAGCAATATGACAGACGATAAAATAGAATCCAACTACAAAGGAAGCGCTCTTCTGCGGCTCCTCTCTTATATGAAGCCTTACATCGGCCAGGTTCTCCTGTGTCTGGCCCTGGTTCTGGCACTGACTTACTTTGACCTGCTGAGACCGTCTCTGATCGGAGACGCCATTGATTCCTTCCAATCCCTGGGCAATTATGACATCATCGTCATAACTGCGGTAAAATATGGTGTCATACTGATCTTAAGCTTTCTCTTTAATATCACACAGACCTGGGTACTGCAGAAGACCGGACAGCGTATCATTCTCAGCGTGCGCAGAGAGCTTTACTCCCACATTCAGTCCCTGAGCAGCCGTTATTTTGACCTGACACCCGTTGGCAAGCTGGTGACCCGGGTCACCAACGACGTGGAGGCTCTGGACGAAATGTATTCCGGCATCCTGGTCCGGCTGTTCCGCAACATTGTAAAAATCATCGGGCTGGCTGTGGTCATGCTGCTCCTGGACTGGAAGCTTGCATTGTTTTCCTTTATCCTGCTTCCCGTGGTTGCAGCCCTCACCGTCCTGTTCCGCAAGGTGGCCAGAAAAACCTATCGCATCACCAGAACCCGGCTCACCGATTTAAACACCTTTCTCTCCGAGAATATTTCCGGTATGCGCATTATTCAGATCTTCGGACGGGAAAAAAGAAAGTATGAGGAATTCAACGAGAAGAGTCACAAATTGTATCGGGCTTTTTACCGGGAAATGATTGTATTTGCCGTCTTCCGCCCCCTGATCTACATTCTCAGCGTCCTGTCGCTGATGGTGGTGCTGGGGCTGGGCAGCAGGGAAGTGCTTGACAGCGTCATCTCCATTGGCACCCTGTATGTGTTTTCTCAGTATATTCAATCCTTTTTTGAGCCCATTCAGGAGCTGGCGGAGCAGTTTTCCACCCTCCAGTCCTCCCTGGCCTCCGCCGAAAAAATCTTTACCATCATGGACGAGGACGCACTGGTTCCCGAAGCGGAAAATCCTGCAGTGCTCCCCGAAATCAGGGGCCGCATTGAGTTTGATCATGTCTGGTTCGCCTACGACGAGGAAAACTATGTGCTCAGAGA
Organism: uncultured Acetatifactor sp.; assembly: GCA_910586835.1. Lineage (GTDB taxonomy): Bacteria > Bacillota > Clostridia > Lachnospirales > Lachnospiraceae > Acetatifactor. Next base: position 31,389 of record CAJUJU010000012.1, on the reverse strand, counting down.
TGTATCCTTTGTCATCGAGCCAGGCCAGAAGGTGGCCTTTGTAGGCGCTACCGGAGCCGGAAAATCTTCCATCTTAAATCTTATTGGCAGATACTATGACATACAGCAGGGACATATTTACATTGACGGAGTGGATATCAGAGAACTGAGCAAAAGACAGCTGCGCAGCGCCATCGGCCAGATGCAGCAGGATGTGTTTATCTTTGAGGGAACCGTGGAAAGTAATATCCGGCTCTATAACCAGGATATCACAGACGATGAGATCCGGGCGGCCGCAGAGTATGTCAACGCCTCCCACTTTATTGAAAAACTGCCCGGGAAGTATGCGGAACCGGTGTCCGAGCGCGGTTCCACCTTTTCTGCCGGCGAACGGCAGCTTCTGTCCTTCGCCAGAACCCTGGCCCACAAGCCAAGCATTCTGGTCATGGACGAGGCTACCGCAAACATTGACACGGAGACGGAAATCCTGATCCAGGAGGCCCTGGAAAAACTGATGAAGGGTCGTACTACCATCATGGTAGCCCACAGACTCTCCACCATCCAGCACGCCGACTGCATCATGGTCATGCACAAGGGAAAGATCAGGGAACGGGGCACCCACCAGGAGCTGCTGTCCCAAAATGGAATTTACAAAAAACTGTATGAACTGCAGGTTCATCATGAGATCGCCTGACGGCGCAGTTTTCCTAATCCGGATCCTCCGTGCCGTCCAGAAGCCGCACTGCCTCACTGCCAAGAACCGCCCGGTTGAAATCCCGGATATCCGTCAGCCTGCGCGAAAACACCATGCCGCCCCAAACCATGTCCGCATTGTGCTGGTCGGAGCCTGCGGTCAGGGGCAGACCGTGCTCCCGGGCATAGGCAACCGCCCTGTCGTTATACTCCGGATGCCGCAGAGACCGCTTTGCCAGGCTGGAGTGGGACGCGTTAATCCCTTCCACGGCATCCGAGTACTGGGGAAAAAGACGTATCTCTTCTATATAAGAAGCTTCCCTGTAGGGATGGGCCTGCACAACGATTCCGCCGGCCTCATGCACCAGCTCAAGCTGTTCCTTCACCGAGGCGTCTCTGATCTCCGGATGCTCCAGAAGCCACTGCCTGTCGGGACCATACACCAAAAATTCCGTGCCGCTGTAGCACGATTCCCAGCCGAAAAACACCTGAAGTCCCAGCTTCTCTCCCTCTTCCTTTGCATGTTCAAAGCCCAGGCAGTATTTCTCCACCCACTCACCCCAGGGCAGACTTCTGTCTGCCGCCGTATTCCCATAGAAGAAGTGATCCGTGACAATAATTCCTGTATAGCCTGCCTTCGCGTAGGCCCGCGCCATCTCCGCGCCGGAGGCCGTGGCGCAGGCGCTGCCTTCCGAGGTATGAAGATGGGTCTCATATAAATATCCTTCTATCTGCAAGCTCATGATCAATCCGTTTCCTTTCTCACACCCTGCTTTGCCCCGACAATTCCCCGGTACACCCATGCAATTGTCCGTGTGCTTCAGCCAAATTCCACAGAAAATCCATTCATCCCTTTCTGTCTCAGGCAATTCCACGGATTATCCGTTCTGTTCCGATACATCCCCGAACCGGGCATTCTCTTCCATCCGCTTCATCTCCCGCAGCACGCCGATTCCCATAGGCACGGAAATCAACATGGTACATACATCGGACCAGGTCTGGCACATCTGCACCCCCAGCAGTCCAAAGAAAAAGGGCAGAATCCAGATCAGCGGGATAAAGAAAATCCCCTGCCTTGCCGCCGCCACAACAGATGCCTTCACGGCCTTCCCGATGGACTGCAGCATCATATTGCACATCACGATCCAGGCATTCAGCGGAAATACAATACATTGCAGCCTCAGGGCAAGCGTTCCGATGCGGATCACATCCGGATCCTCCCTGCGGAACAGTGTCACCAGGGGATTGGCAAAAGCAAAGCCCGTAGCGGAGACCAACACCAGAAAGACCGTGGCATATTTCACGCAGAAGCCAAAGCCCTCCCGCACCCTTTCATATTTTTTTGCCCCATAGTTCATGCCGCACACAGGCTGAAAGCCCTGCCCGAAGCCTATCAGCGCCGAGTTGGCAAACATGGTGATACGGCCTACAATAGACATGGCGGCAATGGCCGCATCGCTCAGCTCCCCGCTGAAAATCCCCGCGGAACGGTTCAGGCAGATCTGTGCAACACCGGCCAGCCCCTGTCTGCACAGCGAAGGGATACCGCCCCGAAACATTTCCCTGTAGAGGTAAAACGAGGGGGAAAAATTTTTCAGCTGTGCCCGGATATTACCGCCCTTCCGGCTCATGCCGTACAGCACAAAAAAGCTGACCGCCTGGCTGATCACCGTAGCCAGCGCCGCCCCCGCCACCCCCATGCCGCAGGTAAAGATCAGAACAGGATCTAGGACAATATTCAGCACAGCCCCGGTGACGATTCCCACCATGGCATAGGATGCGCTGCCCTGAAATCGAAGCTGATTGTTCAGCACAAAGGAGGACATCATAAAAGGGCAGCCAAACAGAATAATCTTCAGATAATCCTTGGTGTAAGGCAGAATCGTGGGTGTGGAGCCCAGGGCACGAGCCAGGGGCGTGAGAAAAATCAATCCCAGAACCCCCAGGAAAACACCGGTCAGAAACGCGGAGAAGAAACCCGTGGCCGCCATCTTATTAGCGTCTTCAAACTCTCCCGCCCCCAGCTTCCGGGAAATATAGTTGCCGGAACCATGGCCGAAGAAAAATCCACAGGCCTGAATCAGCGCCATGACGGAAAACACCACTCCCACCGCCGCCGTAGCCTGAGTGTTGATCTTTCCCACAAAAAAGGTATCCACCATATTGTAAAAAGAGGTTACAAGCATACTGATGATCGTGGGCACCGCCATCTGACAGACCAGATGGGGCACCGGCTCACTGAGCATATAGGCAACCTTTTCCTGTTGATTCATACTCCGCACATTCACCTGTCTTTGCTCCTTTTCTAATCAACGCTTTCTCAGATGCGGATCAACTCCCTGCAGCGATTCAGGGCCGCATACAGCTCCTGTCTGCGGGGAATGGCAAGATTCCCGGGCACCGCTCCGCCGTCTCCCTCCCCCCGGTCGCTGCCGCAGAATGCTCCAAATCCTTTCGTCTCCATTCTCTGATAGACGACTTCCACCGCCTGGCCCAGGGTTCTCTTCCCGTCAAAGTCATGAAGCTTCATGTATTTCAACATATGAGCCAGCGCCGTCAGCTGCTCCGCGTCCACAAGCTGCTCCACATACCGCAGATCCACCTCTTCCCGGTTGACGGAAAATCCGTCCACCCCGTCGGTGCGCAGCTTGATCCGATCGTCTTTGGCAAACGCGGCATCCCGTTTTACCACTCTTGTAAAGTCAGGTTTCTCCGCCTTGGGCGCCGCACCCAGCGTATAAGGAAAGCTCTCAGCCTCTTTTTGGGCAAGCTCGGTAATCTCCATGGGACGGTATTTATTCATCTGCAAAATACAGTCCGCCTTGTGGAAGTAAGAACCGCAGCTTCCCGCCACCAGAATCGTTGAAATTCCGTAATCCTCGTACAGCTCCCGCACTCTGTCAATAAAGGGAATGATGGGCTCCACCTCCCGACTGACCACGCGCTGCATCAGCTCATCCCGGATCATAAAGTTGGTGGCGCTGGTATCCTCGTCGATCAGGAACACCTCCGAACCCGCCTCCATGGCCTCCACCGTATTTGCAGCCTGGGAAGTACTGCCGCTGGCATCCTCCGTGTAAAACGCCTTTGTATCCCTGCCGTTGGGCAGATTGCGGATAAACATGGAAATATCCGTCTTCTGGATGCTTCTGCCGTCCTCCGCCCGCAGCTTCATGGCCGTGTCGTCCGTGATCACATACTCCCTGCCGTCGCCGTTTATATGGTTATAAACGCCCAGTTCCAGCGCCTCCAGCAGCGTGGACTTTCCGTGATAGCCTCCGCCCACAATCAAAGTGACGCCCTTTTTCAGCCCCATACCCTTCAGTTCCCCAAGATGAGGCAGCTTCAGCGTCACCTCCATGGACGAAGGAGACACAAACGCCACCGCCTCCTTCATGGGCAAAGGGGAAACTCCTGACTTTCTGGGGAGTACCGCACCGTTTGCCACAAACGCCACCAGGTCTCTCTTTTTCAGCTCCTCCCGGATAAACTGCTGATCGTCTGCCAGGAACAGCACCTTCTCCAGGCCGTCCTTGGGACAGGAGGACGCCAGCAGCGTCTGCCTTACGCACACAGGCAGAAAATCAAACAGAATCTTTGCCAGCTCCCCCGAGTTGATGGTTCTTCCGTTGGCAGGAAAGCCGATCTCCATCCGCACAGTGAGATCTCCTGTCCCGGTATTCACCGTGCAGGCGCTGCGCTCCAGAATCTCCTGCCCCGGATGGCTGACACTCAAAAGGCCGCTCTTGCCGGATCCCTTGGCCTTAAAGGAAAAATCCCTGATCTTGGCCGCCATGCGCCGCAGCAGATAGTCCTGAAAGGCAATTTTCCTGACATGGCTTTCATAGCACGCCCTGTCAAATCCCGCCACCCTGCCGGGCACTATCAGGCTCACCTTGGAAGGCGCCGCGAAGGGATCCCCCTGCACATGATCGATGGATAATATATACTGCTGAAACTGATACTTCCCTCTGGTATCCTTATAGGCAGGATAACCCTTGTGGTCTATCTGCCGAAGTAATGTCTGAAGCTCTGCCGCTGTTTTCATGGTAATGTTCTTCCTCCCGCTTCCTTGTTTTCTTACGTTTTATTCTACTCTTTTTAAAAAGCAGGGTCAAGGTTCATTCCTCCTAAAGACGGGGCCGCCGCGATTGCCGCCTTCCACTTACGATTTTCCCTCTGTTCTTTTCTTCCCCTCTGTGCTATGATACATCATAGCATTCAACGCATTCTGTGAGAAGAGGATATTATGGCAGCACATATCAAAAGTATGACCGAGGGAAAACCGGCAAAATTAATCCTGACCTTTGCACTGCCCCTGATGATGGGAAATATGTTTCAGCAACTCTACACCGTTGTGGATACGGCCGTGGTAGGCAAATTTCTGGGCGTGAACGCCCTGGCCGCCCTGGGCGCCTCCGACTGGCTGAACTGGATGATGCTGGGTATTGTCCAAGGCTTTACCCAGGGCTTTGCCATCCTGATGGCCCAGGAATTCGGCGCCGGAAAACACGACCGGCTGCGGAAGGTCATCGGCAATTCCGCCGTACTGTCCCTGCTCTGGGCACTGCTTCTGACTGCGGCGGGACAGCTTATCGCAAGGCCTGTCCTCCTGCTTCTGCAGACACCCGACACGATCCTCGGAGACTCGCTTCTCTATCTGCGCATTATGTTCCTGGGCATTCCCGTTGTCATGGCCTACAACCTTCTGGCCTGTATCCTGCGCTCGCTGGGAGACAGCCAGACTCCCCTGTACGCCATGGTCGTAGCCTCCCTGACCAATATCGGCCTGGATCTGCTCTTTGTGCTGGTATTCCACTGGGGCATTGCAGGCGCAGCCGCCGCAACACTGGCCGCCCAGCTGGTCTCCGGAGTTTACTGCCTGTACCACATCTGCCAGATTGAGCTTATGAAATTCCGCCTGCAGGACTTTCAGCCCCAAAAAAACTTATACCTGCAGCTTATGGGGCTGGGTTCCCCCATGGCCTTCCAGAACTGTATTATCGCCGTGGGCGGCATGATTGTGCAGTTTGTGGTAAACGGCTTCGGCGTCATCTTCATCGCCGGCTTTACCGCCACCAACAAGCTCTACGGCCTGCTGGAGATCGCCGCCACCTCTTACGGTTATTCCATGATTACCTATGTGGGACAGAATCTGGGCGCAGGAAAAAACAAACGCATCCGTCAGGGAATGCGTTCCGCTCTCTGCATTGCACTGGCAACCTCCGCCGCCATTGCCGCTATCATGCTGCTGTTCGGAAAAATGATCCTGAGCTGCTTCATCTCGGGCACTCCGACCCAGGTGGAACAGACCATGCAGATCGCCTACTTTTACCTGGCCGTGATGAGCGTCTGTCTTCCGGTTCTGTACCTGCTCCATGTAGTGCGCTCCGCCATACAGGGCATGGGAAACACACTGCTGCCCATGCTCTCCGGCGTGGCGGAATTTGTCATGCGCACCTCCACTGCCCTCCTGCTGCCCCTGGCAATCGGTGAAACCGGCATCTTTTACGCAGAGATCGCCGCCTGGGCCGGTGCGGATGTAATTCTGGTCATCAGCTATCTTGTGACAATCCGGAAGCTGCCCCTTTCGGAATGACGGCGGACGTCGGAATCCGGATTGTGTCAGGATTTTGACGCGTCCTCCGCCGTGTATTCCAGGATATCCCCGGGCTGACAGTCCAGAGCCCTGCAGATGGCCTCCAGAGTGGAAAACCTGACCGCCCGGGCTTTATTGTTTTTCAGGATAGACAGATTTGCAAGGGTGATATCCACCTCGTTGGCCAGATCGGTGAGGCTCATTTTCCGCCTTGCCATCATGACATCCAGGTTTACAACGATTCCCATGTCTTTCCTCCCCTAAACCGTCAGATCCGTGTCTTCCTTATAGGCTACCGCCTGTTCAAACACAAGACTCAGCACCTTACTGAACAGACCTGCAACCACAAACACGAGGATGATAACCCCCATGGCCACAGTCAAATAGACAATACTGCGCACCACCGCCATCAGCGCGATAAAAAAGCTCCAGTTCCCCATCCTGCGCAGACTGTTCACATTTGCCTGCACAAAACAATTTTCTTCCAACACCGTTCCGAATATTTTCCGCAGCTCCCAGAGCAGCTTTTCCGCCGCAACTCCCAACACAAAATAAATTATCACTGTCTCCTCATAACAGGTCAGCAGATATGGCAGCTGTCTGCCGATCAGCCGGATGCTCCAGGGCAGGGATGCCGTGACCAGAATCCCGGAAAAAAACATAAAATCCAACAGGTACTTTGTTCCCATGACCCATGTTCTCTTATCATTGATCTTTTTTCCGGTCATTTTCATTTCCATTCCCTTCCCTGAAAATCCTTCAGGCTCTTTCCCGTATACTGAAGCGCTATCCTGTTTTCAGGCTTTGCGTCTGACAGATATAATACAATCAGGAAAAACCACTCCAAAGGCTTCATCAGAAAATAAACCACGTCCGCCGCACATCTGGATCGGATCAGCCTTGCCACCGGAAAGCCCCAGGTGTCGTATAAGTGCCGCACCGCCCTGTGAAGGCCCGGGGTCTTTTCCTCCAGAATCTGCTCAAAGGCATTCGCCACACACAGCTGCCTGTTCACAATCACCTCATGGCCGTGCCGCACTCCCAACCGCAGTGGCTTTACGATCTTTTTATGCCCGCCCGCAGCCACCGTGCAGAGATAATGCTCGTCATAATGCAGGTTCTGGGGCGCAACTCTTCTGGAAAGATTCCAGTCCGCCGTCTCCGTAAATGCCTTTATGACCGCGTCCGGCTCCTGCCCCGCCAAGAACAGCAGGGCAATCAGGATACCCAACAGAGGCCACATCAGTACAAATGCCAGAAACGGCCAACGCTCCGAACGCATCAGAAGCCGGTCACAATTCCCAAGCAGCGAACCGTTCTGCCGCTCTTCATGAGGCAGCTGTTTCCATTCCCACACCTTATGGCGCACTGTTCTGGCTGTGATAATCACACAGTTCAGAGGGAGCAGGGGCAGAAAAATCTCAAGGGGCGAACAAACCTGTATTCCCCAGAGAATACTTTCCGCAGTACCCAGATACATGGCCGCCATGCCCAGCACCGTTACAAGAGGAGGCGTTTTTTCCAGAGGCAGGAAGCTCACTGCCAGATACCCCGCAAATCCCACCAGCGCCAGTACCCATATGGTGGGCGCAGACTGTGTGTAAACGGGAGTGTGCACCTGAGAATTATACAAGACCTCACTCCAGTCACTGGCAAACATAACATCTCCAAGCACTTGCAGGTAAAGAATACTGTAGATCACCCCCAGCGGAATTGTAATTACGTCAAAAATCCTTCCCTTTCTGTAAAGCTTCTCCCTGCCATGCGCCTTTATGGCCAGGTAAATCTCCGCCCCGGTCAACACCCAGGGAAGAACAAAAAATACCCCCAGCAAAATTCCCACTGTACCAAATCCGTACAGCCCTTCGAATCCGTCGTATTTAATCAACACCACCAACAGCAAAACTACCATTGGGACTGCCATACTCAAAAACAGCAGAGAAAGAAACGGGTGCCTTTTTCCCCAGTTCCACAACTTTCTGATTCCCTTTCCGTCTTCACCCGGCTTTTGGGCCGTTATGTTTTTCGCCTCTTCAAAAACATTCTCCGACCGGATCTCCTCTCCGCCCTTGTCTTCCTGCCGGGTTTCCCTATCGGTTACAAACTCCATTCTGTCCTGTTCTCCGAAATCATCTCGCATCTGATAGAAACCTCCTCCCTCTCTTATCAGTTATATTATCCCCACTATATTCCTGTTATAATCGAAAGTCAATATATTTTTATTGATATTCGATAAATTCAGAAATTCAAATTCCCTCATATATACTAAATCAAAGCCGGCGAACAGCAACGAATATTTTAAATTTGAAATAACTGAAACAGTTGATTTACCTGACACAGAAAAGAATTGCCAAACCAGAGAATTTACGAAATCATAGAAATTATAAACTTTTTTAAAACCATAGAACACGAAACATGATAAAGAAGAAATTTTTTAGATTATCAATTCCGCTTTTTTACAAAAATCATCTGCATTTTCCGACCCGGCAGAGAGCAGAATCCACCTGTCCAAGGTTTCCAGATCCTTCTGGGCATAGACAGCATTACTGACCCTTTCCGGTATACCGCCCTTGGCCGACAACAATTTCAGTATCGTAGCACACTATCAGAAAAGATACAAGTATTTTATACGATTCCTTTGAGCAAAATCATGCTCCACACCGGAATGACGGCAAGCGACAAAACCGTGCTCAGGACAACACACTTGCTGGCATACACCGCATCCCCATCATATTTTGCTGCCAGAATGGCCGTGGTGCCGGCGGCAGGCATGGCTGCAAGCAGTACCGACACACCTGTCACAAGTCCGTCCACCCGGAACAGAAGACATCCCAGCCAGACCACAAGAGGAATCAGCAGCAGCCGCAGCCCCGAAAACAGGAACACAGACTTATCCAACATCTCTTTGGGCTTTACATCTGCCAGAATCGTACCGATGACCAGCATGGACATGGCAGTGTTGCAGCTGCCGATATCCTTTAACGCCGCATCCAGAAACGAGGGAAGCGACACCTGTGTCAGCATTAATACCATCCCCACCGCCACCGCAATAATACAGGGGTGTGTCAACACCCTTTTCAAAATCGTTTTTCGGTCGGAGCCTTTGGTAAAATAAGATACTCCGGCGGACCACATGACGATCCTTTGCGGAATCAGGTATACGGAGGCCAACGCCAATCCCATACTGCCAAAGACGCCCTCCGCCACGGGGTTTCCGAGAAATCCCGCGTTGGAGGCCACCGTCGCATACATCAGAACCGGTTTATGCCCTGTCTGCACCCCTCTGTACAAAACTCTGGCCAAGCCTGCACAAAACACTTGAATGACCACGGAAATCAGCAGAATCAGGCCAAAATTCATCAACACACTGCCGTCAAATTCTATCATGAAGGACTTGACTATGTTGCAGGGCAGGATCAGATAAATCACCAGATCCGTCAGATTCTTTTTTCCCTCCTGAGAAATGATATTCTTTTTCCGAAAAAACAGCCCCAGCAGCATAATCAAAAACATTCTCAGCTGCAGGGAAATCAGTTCTGCAGTTCCCATTCCGTCCCGTCCTTCCATTTGCGGAGCCTCACTACCGGGCTCAATTTATCTCATAGACCCTGACCCCATATTTCTCCAGAGAACGCTCCCCTTCTTCCTCTTCTTTCGTCAGAAGATTTTTCAGGGGCTTCTTCAGCCTGATGCTCTGGGCCTCCGACCGATAATTCAATACAAACAGATAGCTTTTTCCGCCATTCCCGGCAGTGCCGCCCTTGGTTCTCACCGCCAGCTCACATTCCTCCGGCAGCTCCAGAATGTCCCCATAGGGCTCTCCTGCGCCCAGCTTTTTCAGAAAAGCTCTCGCGGCATCCTCCGCAAACGCTCCGCCGAAGTAGTAAGCCTCTCCCTCTCCGAAACGATTGCGGATCAGGGCCGGCTCTCCCGCGTAATAGCTGGAGGCGTAGGTTCCCACCACCTCCGCGTTTTCCCCTGCCGCCGCCAACAGATCATTGAATCCCGCAGCCTCAAACGTTTCCTCCTCCCAGCGGACCATTATGGTTCCGTCGTCCGGCGCCACCAGCGAATACTCGGGGATATCCGTTCCCGTCAGCTTTGCCGCCATGCCCGGCAGATACTCCGTAACACACCTGCCGCAGATATCCTTGTACCCTGTCCTGCAGCCCATGACAAGCTTTCCGCCCGCCGCCACATACTGCTCCAGAACCGCCATACGCTCCGCCGTCAGAATACCGGCATGAGGATAAAACAGCAAATCATACCGTTTCAGATCCTCCGGCTGTATTTCGTCTTTCAGATAAACATAATCGAAGGGGGTATGGGTCTTTTGCAGAGCGCTGAAAAGCCCGTTCTGGCTGATCTGTTCCACCCTGCCGTGCCATCTGTCCTGCTGAGCGTCCCAGACATTGTCATAGTCTTTCAGAATACCCACTTTTGCCTCATACCCTGAACCGGCAAGCTCCTGCATCTGCCCCAGCATTCCGCTGATCCGGGCAATCTCCTGCAGCCTCCTGTTCTCCCTTCCGGAGTAATCCAGAATACCGTGCCAGTAGATTTCCGTTCCAAAAGTGCAGGTTCTCCAACGGAAATAGCTGATATAATCCGCTCCGTGGGCGATGCTCTGCATGGTCCACAGCGTGATCTGCCCGGGCCTGGGGGTGGGCGCCTCCATGCTGGTATTCCAGCCGTTGGCGCCGCTCTGCTGTTCCATAATCCCGAAATTTGGCGAGACCGCGCGCACCTCCGCAAGACTTCTGCTGGACCATCTGTCCTTCATGAAGTCCTCCGGGGAAAAGCCGTCCAGTGCATAGCCGAAATTCGGATAAGAATCGTACATCAGCACGTCCAGGCTTTCCTTTTCCATCCTCTGATAATCAATGTTTCCAAACATACCGTTGGTGGTGATAAAATCCTCCGGCTTCTTATATTTTCTCACAATATCCGCCTGCAGTCTGGCATAGCTGTTCACGCTGTCGGAGATAAAACGGTAAAAGTCCAGCACCCTGTGGGGATTTACCGCACCCGTGTTTGTCTTTCTGGGCACATCCACCTGGCTCCAGTCCGTGTAAGTCTGATTCCAGAACACCGTTCCCCACGCCCTGTTCAAATCCTCCAGCGTGCCGTACCGCTTCTGCAAAAATACGCGGAACGCAGAGCTGTCGCTGTCGGAATAAAACCTGTCGTTTTCACAATTGAACTCATTGTCCAGCTGCCAGCCGACAATGGCCGGATGCTTCCCGTAATGAGCAGCCGACACCTCCACAATATTTCTGGTCTTTTCCCGGTATACCGGAGAATTATAGTTATAATGCCTTCTGGAACCATGGCGGTACAGAGTGCCCGTAATATCCGCGTTCAGAACCTCCGGATACTTTTCTGTCAGCCATGCGGGAGGCGTCGCCGTAGGCGTGCAGAAAATCACCTGCATCCCCTTCTCCGCCGCCAGATCCAGGAAGCTGTCAAAAAACTCATAGGTATACTCCCCCTCCATCGGTTCAATCAAACTCCAGGCAAACTCGGCCACCCGCACGGTCTTAAGCCCCGCCGCCAGCATTCTATCCAGATCCTCCGCCCAGCAGTCCCTGTTCCAGTGCTCCGGGTAATAGCACACTCCCAGGTCAATCCCTGTCCCGTTGATCAATTTTCTCACCCCATATCCCTCCCGTTTCTGTCAATCCCCTGTTCATCTGCCCTCCGGTCACATTTCCCGTCCTGCCGCCTGCGAACCCGGGCCATTTTCTCGCAGACCTCCTCAAAGCACACCGGCGCATATCCGATCCGCTCCGCACTGACGCAGAAGCTCTGCCCGGACACCGTCCGGTAGGAGGGATTCTTGTGCACATGTCCGTATAAATTTGCATAGGGCATATTTTCATTCAGGTACACCGGCTCATGAGACAGAATAAAAAAATCTCTGTACACCACCGGCCACTCCACGGATTCCGCAAATCCCAGACCGCGCCAGCACTCACTGCTCCGATGCCTGTCATGGTTGCCCATGACAAGAATTTTTCTGCCGTTTAAAGCAGAAAGCAGCTCTCTGTCTTTCTCCTCGCCGTAACAGGAAAAATCCCCCAGCACAAACACGGTGTCCTCCTTCGAAACAGTTTGGTTCCACCTTGCAAGCAACTGCCCGTCCATTTCCTCCGCCGACGCAAAAGGGCGGTTTTCATACCGGATAATCCCCTCGTCTCCAAAATGCAGATCCGCAATTAAAAAAACCTTTGTAAGATGCTCTTTCATGTCATTTCTGCCTCCTGACAACCGGGCAGACAGCCGGAGTGCCCATCCGCCGCAACTATACTGTAGCACTTCCCCTCTCTTTTTTCCAGAAAATAAGATAAAAAACCGTCAGACAAGCCTGTACAGCCTGTGCGCATTTTCCCAGGCAGCCTGTCTCACCGTATCCTCCTCCACTCCCTTCAGCTTTGCAAGGGCGGTAACCACATAAGGAATGTATAACGAGCTGTTGCGCTTTCCCCGGTTGGGTACAGGCGCCAGATAAGGACAGTCCGTCTCCAGCACAATATGATCCAGGGGAAGATACGCTGCCGCCTCCTTCAGCTTCCGCGCGTTTTGAAAGGTGAGCACGCCCCCAATGCCAAAATAGAACCCCATATCCAGAAACTGCTTCGCTGTCTCCGTGGTATAGGAATAGCAGTGTACTACGCCGCCGATCTCGGATGCCCTTTCCGCCTTCATAAGATCCACCGTATCCTTCGCCGCGTCCCTGGAATGAATAATCACCGGCTTTTTCAGCTCCCGTGCAAGCCCCAGCTGCCGGACAAACCATTTCTTCTGCACCTCTCTGTCCGGCTCATCCCAATAATAATCCAGTCCGATTTCTCCCACCGCCACACATTTTTCCACCTGACACTGCTGCCGCAGCCACGCCAGAGCCTCCTCGTCCAGCTCCGCCGTCTCGCTGGGATGAACTCCCAGCGCACCGTAAACATGCTCATAGCGGTTCATCAGCTCCAGGGTCCGTCTGCAGGAAGCCAGGCTGGCTCCCACATTGACCACCTTCTCTATTCCGTTTTCCGGCAGCCCTCTCAACAGCTCGTCCCGATCCGGATCAAAGGCTTCATCATCATAATGAGCGTGCGTATCAAATATTTTTTCCATACTGCCTCCCTGCAGGGTCGATTCATTTTTGTATTATATCATATCAAAACCAACTGTGGGCAGAAAATGCAGGGTTCCTATTTTACATTTTTCAAAACTTTCCTGTTGACAACCCTGATACCCGCTGTTATAATGACCCAAAAATAAGGAGAGGATCAGCTTATGCCTTGCTTATCAGCCTGCAGCAACAACGGAAACCAGCAACAGCAGCTTTTTGTCAAATCTGACATTGAGCTTTTTGTGCTGTGTTCCTGACAGTTATCCTGTTCTTGTTCGTTTGAACCAGACGGTCAAAAGCTCAATGTGAGCTTTGGCCGTTTTTTATTTTCCGGAAACTCTCCGTCCGTTCCGGACGGCACACAACACCGGAAGAGTCGGGAAGGGAGGGATCCTGTGTCGGGACAGTCAGAGCTCCCCCGTCAAAGGAGGAAGCAGTCGTCAATGAAAATCATGAACAGAAAGGTAAAAAACAATATGATCAGTAAACGTTTAGCACCAGGCGAACGCCCCACATTTCCCAGACGGGCGATTATTACGGCCGGAATGCCTTACGGAAATAAAAATCTGCACTTCGGGCATGTGGGAGGAATGTTCCTGCACGCCGACATCTTTGCGAGATTTCTGAGGGACAGAATCGGAAAGGATAATGTGATCTTCCTTTCCGGTACGGATTGTTACGGTTCTCCTATTCTGGAAAGCTGGCGCAGATTACAGGAATCCGGATACGAAGGTTCTCTGGAGGATTATGTGTACAAAAACCACATGAATCAGAAGGAAACGCTGGAGCGCTACGGCATCGGCCTGGATTTTTTCGGCGCATCCGCTCTTGGCGAAGCCGGAGCCGTCCATAAACAGGTATCCGCAGAAGTATTTCACACATTATATAAAAACAACTATCTGAAAAAAATGTCTATCCCACAGTTTTATGATGAGGAAAAAAAGGTATTTCTGAACGGAAGACAGGTAACCGGAAGATGTCCCATACCCGGATGTGCCTCCGAAAAAGCCTATGCGGATGAATGCTCCTGCGGCCATCAGTTTCTGCCGTCCGAGCTGATAGACCCGGTCAGCTGCCTGTCAAACAAGCGGCCGATTCTCAAAGAGGTGGAAAACTGGTATTTTGACCTGGAATACTGTATGCCGATGATCAGGGAATACCATGATTTCCTCCGAAAAAATACCAACACCCGCAAATATCAGCTGGAAACCGTAGAAGAGTTCCTGAAAAAGCCTTTGCTCCATGTACCGAAGAAATATATATCCGACATCACAGAATTGTCGGAGAAGCTGCCACCCCACAAATTACAGAACGATCCCGCGAAACCTTCCGTTGTATTTGAGTTTGAAAATCTGGATCACCGGGACAGGGCCAGAAAGATACTGGAGGAGGAAAACATCCACTATACCTCCGGTAAGACGCTGGTTCCCTTCCGATTATCCGGCAACATAACATGGGGCGTGCCTGTTCCGGAGTGTGAGGACATGAAAGATCTCACCTTCTGGGTATGGCCGGAATCCCTGTGGGCCCCGATTTCCTTCACCCTGACCTATCTGAAGGAACAGGGAAGGGAAGCGGAATTATCCAAATGGTGGTATGATGAGGAATCCATGGTCTACCAGTTCATCGGGGAGGATAATATCTATTTCTATGCCATTGCCCAGACAGGACTGTTTGCCGGACTGCAAGTTGCCAAAGGGAAAGTGCTAAAGACAGGGAGCCTGCATTTATCTCATATCATTGCCAACCGCCATTTACTGTATATGGATACAAAGGCCAGCAGCAGCTCCGAATTAAAACCGCCCCTGGCGGACGAATTACTTGACTATTACACCCGGGATCAGCTGCGCATGCATTTCATGAGTCTGGGCCTGTCCTCAAAAAGTGTGGGTTTTAAACCCCAGGTCTTTCAGAAGGAGGAAGACCGCACCGGCCCGGACATGGTTCTCAAGGACGGCAATTTAATCACCAATGTATTCAACCGTCTGATCCGCAGCTGCTTTTACGCAATCCAGAATAACTTTGAGGGAAAAGTTCCTGAGGGCGAAGCAATTGAGCAGATAAAGCTTATGGCCGAAAAAGCGGTTCTCGACTATGAGCGCCATATGTATAACCACGAATTTCATCGCATTTCCTATGTTCTGGACGACCTTATCCGGTCTGTCAACAAGCACTGGGTAAACAATATAAAAATTGCCGATGCCGCAGGCGACACTGCGCTCAGAAAACAGCTTGTGACGGATTGTTTTTACGCCTGCAAAATAACAGCGGTTCTGCTTCATCCGATTGTGCCAACGGGCTGTGAAATGTTCCGGGAATATCTGAATCTTGGGGAAGAATTATGGGACTGGAATCATATTCTGGAGCCTGTTTCCTTTTATATTGCCAATACAAACAGCCATAAACTGAAGTTTTTGGAGCCACGGGTAGACTTCTTTAAGAAACATGACTGTCAGCTGCCAAAGGCATAACGCAAAAAAGGGGCGGATCCTTCGCCCCTTTTTTCTCAACTTTCAGCTTTTCTTCACAGGAACCCACAGCTCGCAGAAGAGACCCTTTTCTCCTCTTTCAAAGTATACTTCATAGTCGGTATCATCTGTCTGCGTATAGCCTGTCTGGGGAACAAATTCCTTGAAAAACTGATCCCAAGTCCGGCTCAGACAATCGCCGTCGTCTCCGAAACACTTGAATACCGCGTAGTCAGCGGGTTCTGTCTCCCAGACGGAATAACCGTTTTCAGCCAGCTCCTCCAGCTTTTCCATATCCGTATCCCGGTCAACCGCAACGCCGATTCCATAGTTGAAGTGCGTTTCACTGGCCGTAGCAGGACTACACAGGCCGTACAAATCTCTTTTTCCTTCCGCACGAAGCAATTTCATTGGTTCGATCAGATTTTTTGCGTAGCATTCCCCCCAGAAGTCAGGGATACTGTGGTCGTTGTCGTCGTTGATGATCTCATTGGAAAAAGCTCTCACCATCGCGATAAATTTCTGACCCTCTTTGTGTTCGATTCTGTAATCCATAATACTGCCGCCCTCCACCGTTATTTTGATTGCAAGCGGATTAAACAAGTGAAGCTTTGCGCCCTTCCGTTTTGCCTGCTTCGGAGTCGAGCCATGGAACCGGGAAAAAGCCTTGGAAAAGCTCTCCGGCGACTCATAGCCATACTTATACGCCACATCAGTCACCGAACTGTCCGTTGTCTGCAGTTCTATGGCAGCCAATGTAAGACGCCGTTTCCTGATGTATTCATTGGCCGTCATTCCTGTGATAAAACTGAACGTCCGATGAAAATGATAGCCTGACATGTGCACCTGCCCTGCCACCTCAACATAATTAATGGGTTCACAAATATGTTCTTCCATATAACATATGGCCTGCTGTATAAGCTGTACCGACACCTTGTTCTGTCCTCCTTACAGTATCCATTATAGCGGATGACATGAAAAAAATCCTGTTCGCGCTTGCACCGATTTGTCCGAAAAAAATCCATACGGCACCATGACCTGTCAGAAACCGTCACAAAGCCCCATTGCATCCTTACAGCAGATCACCCACGACAAACCAGTCCGGTCAGGGCCTTGCGTTCACGGGCGCATCATAATAGATCCTGCTCTTTTCCAGAATCGTCAGTTCCCCGCCCTTCAGAGAGAGAATCGAAACCGCACAGTTCGGCAGCCCAAGCTGCCAGAACTCCCGGTCGGGAATTCCCGCCAGCCCGTTGACAACACTTCTGATCAATGCCCCGTGAGCCGCAATCAGGATATTGCTGTAATCTCCTTCCAGCGGAAAAATTCTCTCCCGCAGAAACTCGCCCACCCGTTTTCTGACCTGGTCAAAGGATTCCCCGCCTTCCATGGGCACAAAACATTCCGGCCTGCAGAAAAAGTTGTGCATGGGATGTGCCGGGTCCTGCTTGGCCGGGTCGAAATAAGTACCCTCCCCCGCGCCGAAATTAATCTCCTTCAGGCGGTCATCCGTCTCCACCGCAATATTCCTGGTTCCGATCACAATCTCAGCCGTCCTCCGGGCACGGCAGAGCGGAGAACTGAAGGCCGCGTCGAATTCTACCTCTTCCAGCCCCTCCGCCGTCTTTTCCGCCAGCTTTATTCCGTACTCGTTCAGCGGGATATCACTCTGCCCCTGAAGACGTCTTGCCCTGTTCCAATCCGTCTCTCCATGTCTCATCAAGTATATGTTCATGTCAACTCCCCTCTGCCCGTCCCGGCAGACCTGTATTTCAAAGCACAGACCAATGATTTCTTTCCGCACCTACCAGCCCATAATCCGCTTTACTTCCTCCGCAACGATCTCCGCCGTCTTTCTCTGCGTCAGCAAAGAGGGGTGCCAGTCCGCGCCATAGCCGTCCCCGGGATCCTGCGCCGGCAGTGCCAGAAAGTGAGTCTTCCCGTCCCCCTGGTTCTGCACAAAAATCCGTACCGCCTCCTCCGCCTCCTTCAGAAGACGCTGATCCATTGTGCCCAGCATACAGAGAATCTCTGCCCCCGGATTGTTTTTTCTGATATACTGCAGGAACTCCCCATACCTGTCCCGATAGACATCCTTCCTCTCCTGAATGTCCTTACACCAGCTGCAGTCGTTGGTGCCCAGGTTGATCAGAATGATATCCGGCACAAAGCGGGAAAAATCCCACCTCTCCCATCTGCTCTCCTCATTCCCAAAAAGCATTTCGGAACAGGAAATATCCGTATATTGATACACCTCCGGCATCAGCCACCTGTCGGAAGGTGCCGTGGCCGTCTCGTCCACATAGCCGGAAATAATCCCGTTTCCGCTCCAGGACACCAGATTCACCTCCGCGTCCAAAGCCCTTGCCGTGAGAAGCGAATAGGATTTCTCCGGATTTTCCGTGGCAGTGTGAAAAGGCTGCAGTTCATTTTCCGCTTCCACACCGTACCCGCAGGTAATGGAATCCCCGATAATCTCCAACTTTCTCTTTTTCCCACTGGGCGGTGTGCAAAGCCTGTTCCCGTCGATCTCAATGTAACGGATGCCGCACTTTCCGAACGCCGCCTCGGAATATTTCATGATCCTGACGGTAACCTCCCTCTCTTCCTCCCCCTCATAAAGTGTATAAAGTCCTTCCTTCTCTTCCAGACAGATCCTTCTCACCGGTTCCTGCCCGTCGTTCACATACACCGCAATCCGCCCCCGCAGCTCCTCCCCCCAATTCTGTGCATCACTGCAGATGCAGGCCGCCGCTTTCTTTCCCACAAAGGTAAACTCGATGCTACTGCCGGAAAATCCCAGATATCGTGTCCCCTCCACCAACAGCGTCCTGCCGCTCAACTTCACTTTATCCTCTGTCGCCTGAAATTTCATACCGTCCACCATACCTTTCCCTGTTCCTGATTCCCTTTTGCGGAATCTCACAATCCCATATCCTGCATGGATTACCCATACAAGACAAGTCAATTGACCCATTTATACTTCTTACAGTAAAAATAATAAGGCACCTCATACAGAAGCATAAGCGTCCAGCCAGCCATACACGCATAGGCTGCGCCCGTCATCCCCATCCGCGGCACCAGAATATACACAAAAGCAGCCCTCACGAAGATCTGTATGGCCGTTCCCGCAAGCGTGGCCTTCATATTTCCCATCCCCCGGAAAAAACCCTGCATTCCGTTTGTAAACGCCGGCATCACATACAAAAACGCCATGATCGTCAGATATTCCACCCCGGCTCTGATCATCTCCGTGCTGCCCGGCGGTGCAAAGAGCTTCATTACGGGTGTCCTCAGCAGCAACGTGACGGCGCATATGCACACCCAATACAGCACCTCCAGCATAAGCCCCTTCTTCAGCGTCTCCTGAACCCTCCGGGAATTGCCTGCCCCTCTGTTCTGGGCCACACAGGTCATCATCCCGTGGGAAATACTCTGCTCCGGAATAAACGCAAAGTCGTCCACCCTGTTTACCGCATTGAAGGCGGCGATCACGCTTGTTCCCTGCTGATTGATACAGCCCTGGATCAGGGCCTTCCCCACCGGCTGACAGGACTGCTGCAGCGCCGTGACACAGCCATGCCTGAGGGTTCGCTTCAGAAGCTCCCTGTCCGCTTTCAACTCCCCCGGCAGGATCCGCAGCATGGGAATATGTCGATAAACATATACCAGACAAAGCACCGCCGAAAGCCCCTCCGCAATCACGGTGGCAAGGGCCGCCCCGGCCACCCCCAGCTCAAGCAGACAGATAAACACCACATCCAGAAGCCCGTTGCACACCGAGGCCAGCATCAGGAATTTCACCGGCGTCCCCGCATCCCCCACGCTCCGCAGCGCCGAGGACAACGCATTGTACAGAAACGTAAACGGAAATCCCACAAAGATAATTCTGAGATACAGCATTGCCATATCCAGCGCATCCACCGGAACATTCATCCAGAGGAGAAGCGCCTCCGATAAAAGAAATCCCAGCACCAGCACCACAGCCGAGAAAACGCCTCCCGCCACAAGGGTGGTGGCAATTTCCTTTTTCAGACACTCCCCGTCCCCCGAACCGTAAAATTCGCTCATCAGCACCGAGGCCCCGATACACAGCCCGGACACGCCCAGAATCAGGATTGTCATGACAGGATTTGCCGCCGCCACTGCAGCCACCGCCGCCTCACCTGCAGCCTTCCCGATAATGATGGAATCCACGGCGTTATAGGTAAGCTGAAAAATATTTCCGAAAATCATGGGCAGGGCATAACCGATCAAATGACCGGTGATGCCGCCCTCCGTCATTTTTTTCAACCCATATACCTCCTCACAGCCCAAAAGCATCCTTTCTCTTCAGCGCCATATCACAGACCTAAGTGTCCTGCGCCTGTGAAGCATCCGTCACATTCTCTCTCGTAATGTTGTTCAGCCACTTCTCACTCTTGTATCTCCGAATGACCCAGGGCCACTTCACAAACTCATCCGTGCACAGCAGGAAATAAACCCACAGCACCGGAAGCCGGAATACAAAGGCAGCCAAAAAGCCAAGAGGCACCGCATAGCACCACATATCAATGGTGTCGCAGATAAATCCGAACCGGCTGTCCCCGCCTGCCCGGAACACTCCGGCAATCAGCGTCGTGTTCACCGCGGCTCCCATGACATAATAGGAATTGATTAACAGCATGTATTTCAGATAGTGCATGGCCGTGTCCGTCAGGTCGGCAAACCGCAGTACAAAGGGCGTGGCACACAGAATGATAACGCCCCCCAGCGCACCGCTCAGCACCGTCAGCTTCATGGCCTTTCCGGCACACACTCTGGCGTCCTCCATCCGGTTTTCCCCAATGATATTCCCCAGCAGAATACTGCTGCCGCTGGCTATGGCAAAGCAAAAGGTGGTTCCGAAATTCCTCACCACAGACACCAGAGAGTTGGCCGCCACCGCGTCGTTGCCCAGATGCCCCATGATCACGGAATACATGGAAAACGCGGTTCCCCAGACAACATCGTTTGCCAGGGCAGGAAGAGAAAGCCGGATAAAATCTCCCAGAAGCACCTTGTTTGAGATAAACATATACATGGGATTCAGCCTGATCTCTTTACTGCACAGAGACACAATGATACAGGCCGCCAACTCCACTACCCGGGAAGCCGCCGTGGCTATAGCCACACCCGGCACACCCAGCTTCGGCGCACCGAAAAGCCCGAAGATAAACACCGCGTTCAGCAGTATATTCAGCGAAAAAGCCAGTATATTCAGCATCATGCTGACCTGCACCCTGCCGATGCTCCGCAGAATCGACAGATAGACCTCCGTCACGCCCCAGCACAGATAGGTGACACTCATGGCCCGCAGATACACTGTCCCCAGGGCGATCAGCTCCGCATCATTGGTAAACAGCTTCATGAGCGCTTCCGGGCAAATCAGTACCAGCAACGAAAACAGGGCGGAAATTCCCATGGAAAAGCGCAGGGCAATCCCCTCTATGACCCGGATGGCCTGCAGATCCTTCTTTCCGTAATACTGGGCGCAGAGCATGGTAGCCCCCGTCCCCAGACCGTAGTACACCATAAACAGGATATTGGTATACTGCGCCGCAAGGGAAACGGCGGAGATGGAGGACTGCCCCACATAGTTCAGCATGATTACATCCGCGGAACTCACCGCAGCGCTGAGCAGGTTTTGAATGACAATGGGCAGCGTCAGCTTCAATATTTTCTTTGTCATCTCAGAAGATTGGTTCATAGGAGTCCTTTCCGTTTTCCGGCTCACTGTCTCTTTTGATCAACAGCACAGCCACATCGTTGACATTGGTGCCGGTGGGACCCGTCTTGATCAGCCCGTCTGCTGCCTCCAGCGCCATATAGGCATTGTTGTCCCGCAGTACCCGGGCGATCTCAATCCCGCCGGAGCGCAGACGCCCCTCCGTGCCGCCGTCACAGAATCCCCCTGCGGCATCCGTGGGGCCGTCCGTCCCGTCGCTGCCGATGCTGAACACGGCAGTGTCCTTCAGCCCCGAGATGCCTGCCGCAGCCGCCAGCGCCAGTTCCTGGTTCCGGCCTCCCAGACCCTTTCCGGTGAGATGTACCACAGTCTCACCTCCTGCCAGAAACGCCAGGCTCTCTTTTGTATCCTGATGGGTTTTGGCAATGGAAGCCAGAAAGCTTCCCGCCTCTCTGGCCTCACAGCACAGCTGATCCGTCAGAATCACCGGGCGATATCCCAGCTTTTCACACACCTCCGCCGCTGCAAGACACAGATTTCTGACGCTCCCTGTAACCACGGTATCCACATTGTAAAGCTTCTCTGGCGTATTCCTCTTTAACAAATCCGTCGCCTGCCTGCTGAGCCTCAGCTCATATTTTTCCGCAACCGCCAGCGCCTGCTCACAGGTGCTGCTGTCCGGATATGCCGGGCCGGATGCAATCAGATCCAACGGATCCCCCAGCACATCGCTCAGCACAATACTGTACACCCTGGCGGGAGCACAGATTTTTGCAAAACGTCCTCCCTTCACCGCAGAGAGACGCTTGCGTATGGTATTGATCTCCGCAATGTCCGCCCCGCCGGCCAAAAGCTGTGCGGTGATGTCCGCCAGCTCCTCCCCGGGAAGCAGCGGTTTTTCAAAAAGAGCCGATCCCCCGCCGGACAGCAAAAAGACAACCGTGTCCTCCTTTGTCAGAGAACCAACCATATCAAGAACCGCCTGAGTACCGGCAAAAGAGTTTTCATCCGGTATGGGATGACCTGCCTCCAGACACAAAATCCCGGGGATTTCCCCCTTCACATGCCCGTATTTCGTCACACATATCCCGGCCTCCAGCCTGTCTCCCAAAATGGCAGCCGCCGTCCTTGCCATCTGCCAGGCCGCTTTCCCCACTGCCGTCAGGTATACCTTTCCCGTGCCAAAGCTTTTCCCCCGCAGAGCCCGCTCCACCGCCTGATCCGGCATCACCTTCCCCAGCGCGGTATTTATGATGAACCAGGCATCCTTTCTCAAGTCCATGATACAGCCCCGCCTTCCCTTCTAAATGATTTCATCCGGCCTGCCTTCCCTCCTGTCGAAATAACCCGCCGGCATTCCTGACAGAACACTGGCAATCCAATATGGATCTTGTCCTCAGCCAAGCTGCTTTGCCGCAGCTGCCTTGACCAGGTACATTATACACTATCCATATCCGCTTTCACCTGATAAAAATTGCGGAATTTCATCAAAAAATAAAACACCACGCATATCCCCGCGGAAAGCAGCGAACCCGCAGGCGCCGACCAGCCCATGGGATACAGACTCTCCGGAAAAAACACGGACGCCAGGTAAGCCCCCGGAATCCGCACCAGCAAAACCGACAGCAGATTATGCAGAAAGGACAGCGCCGCTTTACCGTAGGCGCAGAAATATCCGCTGAAGCAAAAGTGGATTCCCGCAACGGCGCAGTCAAAGCTGTACGCCCTCAGATACTGTGCGCCCAGCCGTATTACCTCCGGCTCCTCCCTGGCAAAGGGCCGCAGCAGCAGCTCGGCGCCCGGCTGGCAAAACATTGCCACCACAAGCCCGAAACAGACACTGACACAGATACCGTACCGAAGCACACTTCTGCTCTGCCCGTGCTTTCCCGCCCCCGCATTCTGAGCCGCAATGGCAGACACCGAGGACAGCATGGCCGAGGGAACCAGAAAGAAAAAACCGATCAGCTTCTCCACGATTCCCACTGCCGCCGCCACATCAACGCCCCGGCTGTTGGCAATGGCAGTAATCACCAGAAAGGATATCTGTATAAATCCGTCCTGGGCCGCAATGGGGATTCCTACCCGCAGGATTCCCTTCATGGTCTCTTCCTCCGGCCGAAAATCCCCAATGGCAAGACCAGTCGGAACCGCCTTCCGCCGCAGCATGACTGTCAATCCCAGCGCAACGCTGCAGCCCTGGGCAATCACCGTAGCCAGCGCCGCTCCCATGGCTCCCATTCCACAGGGGCCGATCAGGATATAATCCAGAATAATATTCAGCACTCCGGCTGCCGCCACGAAGTACATGGGCGTCCGGGAATCTCCCATTCCCCTGAAAATACTGCTGATGACATTATAAGCTGTAATAAAGGGAATCCCCGCAAAGCAGACAAGCAGATATTCCCCTGCCTGCCCCACCGCCTCCGCAGGCGTAGACACCGCCGCCACAATTTTGTCCAGACACAGAATCAGAACCACTGTAAGCACTGCGGAAAAGGCGGCAAAAAGCGTCACCGTATTGCCCACCGCTTTTGCCACCCGCTCCCTCTTTCCCGCTCCCGTTCCATGTCCCACCGCCACCGTGGCTCCCATGGCCAGACCCACGATAACCACTGTCAGCATGTGCGTGATCTGGCTTCCCACGGACACCGCAGTGATGGCATCCGCACCGTAGAACTGCCCCGTGACAAACAAATCCGCCAGCCCGTAAAAGGTCTGCAGAAAACAGGACAGCAGATAGGGCAGCGAAAATCTCATAAGGTTTTTAAACATACTGCCTTGGGTCAGATCATTTGCCATCGCTCTCTCACCGTCCCCTTACAGCCCTGTCACCGCGTCGATGGGCAGCGACAGAACCATGCCCTTCGCCTCGCTGCACATACCACACTTTTCACTGATGGCGCTCATTATTTCTACCTTTTTTTCTATCTCGGACAAAATCAGCACAATCTCCTTTTCGTCCTGCACGCTCAATCCCCACAGGCTGGTAATCTCCTCGTTGCCGATCCAGCGGCTGTGAATCACAGTGCCGCCTCCTGCCCCGGCCGCCTTTGCCGCGTCCATAACATCTCCGCTGAACCCTATATTTACCACAGCCGCTATCAGTACATGCCTTCCCTCAATCATGTTGTACCTGTCCTTTCCCGTCTCCTTGAGCACATTTTCCTCCGCAACCTGCGTCAACATGCGCAGAATCAGATTGTTCACACCCGTCAGCGCAATCGTAAAGGCAATGCCGCTGTTGACTGTCCCCAGCCGCAGCTCCGCCCGCAGCCTGCCCAGCAGGATATCTCCCGTCTGTTTCGGCACCGTGCTCACAAGCACACATTTATCAATGCTTCCAAGCCCCAGCATATCCATGATCTCGCTGGAAGCCGTCCCTTCCGCATTGAACCGGTACTGGATGGGCAGCTGCGCCTTTCTAAACAGCTTCGCCGCCCTGTCCGCAAGCTTCGGCGTGGTGATTAACACAAGCAATTGAAACGACGGTAATGTTTTCAGATTATTTTCCATGGAATGTACCCTCCTCCAGGTCTACGATCACATCGCTGTCCTCCGCAAGAGCAGCGTTCTGCAGTGCCTTTCTGCGCATTCCGTTCATCTTCACCTGATAGACCAGTCCCATGATCTGTATGGCGATCAGCGGCGTCAACGCCACCAGCGCCACCACGCCGAAGGCGTCCGTCATCAGATTTCCCCCCAGTGCCTGACAGGTGCCGATGCTGAGGGGCAGCAGAAAGGTAGATGTCATCGGTCCGCTGGCAACACCGCCCGAGTCAAAGGCAATACCCACAAACATCCTCGGGACAAACAGAGACAAAATCAGCGCAATGATATAACCCGGAATAATGATCCACTGAATGGGCGTCCCCGTCAGGACCCGCAGCATGGCAAGGCCCACACTGACCGCCACGCCCACGGACATACAGCGGTTCATGGCCTTCACCGACACGGCGCCTCCGGTGACGTTTTCCACCTGGTGATTCAACACCTGGATCGCAGGCTCCGCCTTCACAATATAGTAGCCGATAAGCATACCGATGGGCACCACAATCCAGTTAAAGGGAAGGGAGGCAAGCTCATTGCCCAGAAAAGAACCCACCGGAGCAAAGCCCACATTCACCCCGCACAAAAACAGGATCAGCCCTGCATATGTATAAACCAGTCCTACCGCAATACGCTTGATCTGCCTTTTGTGATAGCGGTGCGTCAGAACCTGAAAGACGAAAAACACCGCCACAATGGGAAGCAGCGAAATCATAACCTCCTTCGCGTATCCCGGCAGCCCTCCGCCGAACACTCTCGCCACATCCCGGGTGGTAGCTACGTCCGCAACGCCCGCGGGAGAATACACCGCCTCGGTAGGCCTGAAAAAACACCCCAGTATCAGCACCGCGAGCACGGGCCCCACACTGGATAACGCCACCAGGCCAAAGCTGTCGCTGGCAGAGTTTTTATCCGTTCGCAGCGATGCAAGACCCACACCCATGGCCATGATAAAAGGCACTGTCATAGGGCCTGTAGTCACACCGCCGGAGTCAAAGGCCACCGCAAGAAATTCCCTAGGCACCAGAAAGGAAGCGCCTATCAAAAGCACATATAATAAAATCAACATCCGGGAAAGGTCGATCTGAAAACGAATCCTCACAATAGCCAGCGCCAGGAAAATTCCCACACCCACCGCAACCGTCAGAATCAACACCTGGTTGGGCACAGAGGGCACCTGCTCCGCCAGCACCTGAAGATCCGGCTCGGATATCGTAATGATCACTCCCATGATAAAGCCGATCAGAACCACCAGTCCGATTTTCCGCGTCTTCGAGATCTGCACGCCGATACCGTCTCCAATCGGCGTCATAGCCATCTCCGCACCCAGCTGAAAGAAGCCCATTCCCAGAATCAGCATGATTGCGCCCACCACAAACATGACAAGACTCCCCAGCTCCATCGGGACGATAAAAATGCTGATAATTATTACGATTCCGGTGATCGGCAGCACTGCCGACAGCGATTCCAGCGTCTTCTCTCTTAATTTTGGATTCAAATTCCTTCCTCCTGTATTATCTCCAAATCTCCCAATCTCTTTTTCACTTACATCCTCGAAAACTCTCATCAGCCAATGCGGCACATGCTATCATAATATCATACTTTCTATCTTTTCACAAGCAAATGAAAAAAGCAGAAGTGTGGAAAACTTAATAGAATTATAACTATATATGTGATATAATGACAAATCAGAAGAACACCAAATCGAGGTATCTTTAGATGAAAAAACAAAAATCAGATCCTGGCATAAAACTTACAGCCGGCCGGAAGCTTTTTCTTATCTTCGGTATTTTTATATTATTGTACATCATCGGAACAGTTCTTCCTCTGGAATCCACACCCCATTATTATAACCGCATGTCCCGGGTTTGGAACTGGACGGAGATTCTCATTTTATTGACAGCAGTTTACTACATTAACAAAACAAAAGTTTTTCGGTGGAGACAGGCCGTCCTCTCGCTACTTCTCGGGGCAGTATGCCTGGTGTCATTGTTTCGGGATCCCAGAACGGCGGACATCATTGTGACGAGCGTGTGTGTGGCGGCTGCCTTTTATGCTGCCTGCAGGTTATTTGAGCTGGCGGGGGTGGAAAATGTCACCCTTCAGGCCGGGGTTGCCGGAAGCATTCGGTCTTTCGGATTGGGGGCGGCAATTTCGATACCGCTTGCCCTTTTAAACGTACTATACCTTTCTCTCAGCAGACCCGTCAACATTGGAAACCTGTTCCGCTCCGCAGCATTTGCGCTGAAGCCCGCAATAGCGGAGGAAGTAATCTTCCGTTTCTTCCTGTTGGCATTTGTCTGCCATCTGCTGCAGGGAAAACCGGAGAAACGTTCCGTCAATCTCCTGCTTTACGCCTTGCTGGTCCTTCCTCATGCGCTGCTTCATGTGCCTGACCTGTTTTTCAAATCACCTGGTATGGCAATTCTGATGTGCTTTTTGAACAGTGTGCTTTTCAGCCTGCCCATGGCACTGTTTATGAAAAAGAAGAACCTGCAGGCAGCAATCGGTATGCACTGGCTGATAGACTTTGTCCGGTTTTCCGCCGGTTTTTAAATTGTGGTGGAGCTGCCCGTTATTCGATATGTGCGAAGGTTGTTCCCAGGCAAATGTCAAATCCAAGGGCCTGGTACATTTTTTCATCACACGGTGCACAGCATACCGTTAAACTGGATATGCCCTTATCCCTGCACCATGTTTGTGCCGCCTGCGCTAATTTACGGGCAATGCCCCTGCCACGGAAAGCAGGCTCAATGTAAAAATCTTCATACACCCCCGTATCCGAGCAGGAAAAGGTAGAATAGCATCTGGCAACACTGCACATACCCACAGCACGATAGCCACGCCTGGCAACAAAGAAAGTAATTCTGCCTTCTTTGACAGCTTTCTGAAGCTGCTTTTGCTTTTCTTCCGACAGCGCTTCTTCTCCGATGTCTTTTTTGAAGCCGTTCTCCAATTTCAAAAGCTGCCAATCGGTTGGATCACTGAGAATTTCCACGTTGAAGGGTATCTCATCCCTGGGAGGCAAAATCATCAGGGGCTCGCCCCATTCGTCCACTCCATTCTCGATGAAACCTGCGCTTTTCCAAAAGCGGAGACGGCGATCATCACTGCCATAGTTCAGCTCCGCATAAAGCGCGCCGTTTCCCTTTGCCCAATCCAACAAAACCCTGGCACATTCTTTACCTGTACCGTTCCCACGGTATTCCGGATATACACAGTATTCCATGACAAAGCATTTACCATCCTCGGAGGTGTAAATCACCGGCAGGACAAAACCAATGTCCTGGCCGTTCCGATGAAAGAACAGATAATGACATCTGTCCTGCGGTCTGTGGTGGATTTTCTGCATGGTGGTGCGGTATTCATCACTGAGGAAGTATTCTCTTTCCTCATCTTCCGGGTCGGGAAAGATATCCCGTTTGTAATAGAAGTGAAGCTGCTCCCAAAAGAGCGCGGCATCGTTTTCCGTGACTGCCTCACGAACGGTAATTTGATTTTCCATTTTGTTTCCTCCAGAAATTCCACGATTTTTGAGTCTCATTTCCATGGAACAATACAAGAATTGACAAATAACATGTGCCGACAGGGCATTTGATACCCTGAACTTAAAAATCAATTAGCGATCACTGTATTTTGCAAAAAAATCATGACATACCCATTTCTCTATACAAGCAATAATCTTCTTTTTGGATTTAGATGTAATTTGCTCTAAAGGACAATCCCACTTATAATCTTTGACAAGTAACAACAAATATTTTCCGTTAATATCATGACTGGGATACCAGCCTAAATCAATAATCAGATTTGCTTTTTCATTGTAAAGCTGTAATAAATCTTCATTTAGTTCAAATACATCATTTAATCCATGTATGTCAACATCATATTCTGTGAAGTTGTTATATTCTATTTTCCATCCTGCCTGAATTCGCAGTGGCTGTAATTCATAGTACATTTATTTCCCTCTACCATTCCTGTTTATCGGCGGGCTGAATCCGTCCTCTTTTTCTGCAGGAAAATCCCCGCAAGCAACAATACCGGGAAACTGACGCCCGCCAAAATCCCAAGCTTCAGATTCTCCCCCAGGGCACTGGAAACCATCCCCACCAGAGTAGGCCCGCCGGAGCACCCCACATCCCCGCCCAGCGCCAGAAGGGCGAACATGGCAGTGCCGCCCCTGGGAAGCGCTGCTGCAGCCTTGCTGAAGGTTCCCGGCCACATGATTCCCACCGAAAGCCCGCACACCGCACAGCCCATCAGACTGATCTGCGGCGATGGAATCAGCGAAATCCATAGATATGACACAATACACAGAATACTGCTGTACACCATAAACCGATCCAGATTGATCTTTTCCCCATACTTCCCGTAAAATCCCCGAGCAATCCCCATCAGTACCGCAAAGGCCATCGGCCCTGCCAGGTCTCCTGCGGCTTTGGAAATTCCCAGCCCCTTTTCCGCGAAGGTTGACGCCCACTGGCTTACCGCCTGTTCGCTGGCTCCCGCACAGACCATCATGATCAGCAGTACCCAGAAAACCTTCATGGCAAACAGTTCTTTTATGCCAAGCCCCTTTTCCCCCTCTTCCATCAAACCGGCAATGGGAACCTTTGTAAAGACAACCATGTTGCATAACGGAACCAGCGCCCAGATCAACGCAAGTATCCTCCAGGAAGAAATTCCGAACAAGGCAAAAAACGCCGTGGACACAGCCACCACTCCCACATGCCCCCAGCAGTAGAAGGAATGAAGCATACTCATTGTCTTTTCCTTGTTGTCCGAAGGACAGGCCTCCACCACCGGGCTGACCATCACCTCCAAAAGCCCGCCTCCCACCGCATAAATGACAACGGAACAGAGAATTCCCGCAAAGGAACCGGGCAGAATCTCCGGAAGCACCGTTAACGCAATGAGTCCCGCAGCAGAGAAAACATGTGCCATGACCATGGAGGCACGATAGCCAATCCGGTCCACAAAGCTTACCGATACCAGATCCACCACCAGCTGCACCCCGAAATTCACAGTGACCAGAATCGTGATCCGGGACAGAGGAATGCCATAGGTGCGCTGAAAAGTCAGAAAAAGCAGCGGCACAAAATTATTGACAATTGCCTGCACAATATAGCCCACAAAGCAGGCTGTAATGGTTTTATTATATTGGTTCTTCACAGAAATGACTCCCCTTCCTACTCCCGATAATTCTCCCTGATAAAGGGCGCTTCCATTTTTGTATCCGTCAAAGCGCCGTATTTTTTCGGATGCCGGTAGGCGTTGCCATGTACCTCTTTTTCCCGGTATCTGCGAAGCTGCTCCAGGTCAAGCTCCGCCACATAAATTCCTTCCTTTCCGTCTGCCTGCAAAATGCAGGTGTCCCGGGATCCTTTCAGCCCAGGAAGATATGCCACTCCGTCAAAGACACTGGAACCGCCGTTGCAGTCCGGAACCGTTTCGGGATAATTGCAGGTGGCAATGGCCAGCATATTTTCAAAGGCTCTGGCCCGAAGCTGGGACAGACGGTTTATTTCCATGGGACAGGCGTTTGGAACAAGAACCAGCTCCGCGCCCTTCAGCATCAAAATCCGGGCGCTTTCCGGAAATTCCCTGTCGTAACAGATCATTACCCCCACCTTTACTGCGCCTCTTGCCGTATCAAGCTCCGTCACAAAAAAGTTCTCTCCCGGCGTTAAATTTCGTTCCACATCAAAATCACAGGTATGCACTTTCGCATAGACAAGCTTCCGTTCTCCAAACCTGTCAAAAAGGACAAGGGAATTACGGGGCGCGTTCTCACATTTTTCAAGCAGCGTTATGCCAATGGCCATATTCAGCTCTTTGGCAAGACTGCCAAACGCATTCACGAAATCGCCGTTCCCTTCAACGGCTTCCGCCTGCCATTCCTCCACCGGCCGCCCGTAAATATTGTAACCGTTGCTCCACATTTCCGGAAACAGCGCAAGATCGGCACCTCCCGCTTTCGCCATCTCACAATACCGAATCCCTTTTTCCAGATTTTCACCCAACGTTTTGCCGGGTGCAATCTGCAATAACGCCACCTTCAACATATTCATTTTCTCTTTCCCTCCTCCGCCATTATAGCACCGCCCAAAGAATCTTTCCAATACCACCCCGCAAAGTTTGCAGAATTTTCAGGAACACGCAAAAAAAGAACCGACCCCAAGGCTCTCAAGTCCTCAAAATCAGTCCTTCAAACTGCACCGCCAGGGGCTCGAACCCTGGACACCCTGATTAAGAGTCAGGTGCTCTA
>CAJUJU010000011.1 GCA_910586835.1 uncultured Acetatifactor sp. | reverse complement strand
GAGCCCAGATATCTGAAGGTGGTGTGGGGAGTTGGATATAAGATTGAGAAGCAATAGAAATGAGGAGCCATGAAAAAGCGGAAATGGAAAAGGTTTCTTGCCGGTTTTGTACAGCATCTGGTGGCGGCAGGGATATTGCTGGCGGTTGCGGGACTGCTTCTGAATTCCTATATTGAGGTAGAGTCCATCGACGGATCCCGGGTCTACAAGATTTTTCCGGCGGACAGCGGAGTGGAATTTGAGGAATCCTCGGTTTATCACGACCTGTTTCGAAACGCCGTTTCGGATATCACGCAGCTGGTAATGATAAAGGATCAGCTGGAGACCGACGGTGTGTTTTCTCCCGCGAAGAAGATCGACGTGACGGAATATGCCCGGAAGACAGGCGTGGATAACGGCTGTCTTGTCACTGCGGTCTATGAGCTGGACGATCTGATCAAGTGGGGAAAATACGGAATAGAATATACCAACCGGATTATGAGCATGACAGAGTTTATCAATTACTTTGGCCAGGTGATTTTTCCGGAAAATTTTACGCTGGACGAGTATGGTCAGCTGTGCTTTGACGGTTTTTACAGAGTGGGGGAGGATTCGCTTCCCACGGGACAGTTTCCGGTGGACGAACAGGGAGATGTGCCGGAGGGTGCGGAAGCTGCTTACTACGGGAAGAGCCTTGAAGAGATAACCGTGATCTGGGAAAAGATGCAGGAACGGATGTCGGAGCGGGGGTTTGACATACAACAGCTGGAGGACATGGTGTTTGCCTACATTATGTCACAGAATTTAAGCGGCATCGAGGTGTCCCATGAGGACGGCAGAAGCCAGGTCATGTTTCCGCTGCTGAACTGCCGCTATGCCACGGTTGACGGGGAGAAGCAGCTGATCCGCTATGCGGATAACTGGGTGGATTATCTGCGGCTTCAGAGCAATGCGGCAGCGACGATTGAAAGTCTTGCCATAAATTTCCAGCGCTACCAGATCTGTAATGAGGCGTATCAGGAAGATAAGAGCAACGCAAAATATATGGTGCGTATGATGACGGAGGACGGTATGCATACCTATACCAACGTCTCCGCGCTGAAGGATGCTCCGGATGAGGCGGTAACGGAATTTTTTTCCGAATACCGCAGGTATCTGATCTATTATCCGGACAGTCTGGTGTTTATGGGAAACACCATTCTGAGCGAGGAGGAGATTTTCGGCTATATCAGCACCTATGATTATGTCTACTCTGACACGACTCATATCTGGCTCGGAGTGGATACCGGGTATTCCGTGGAGGGAGACACTTTTTATAATGCCAACGCGCTTTATCAGAGAATCGTTCCCAACGCGGGAAGACTTCTGGCATTGATTGCCTTTCTTGGCGTAGTGTGGCTGGCAATCGGGATTTATCTGACGGTTACCGCAGGGATGGCCGTGGAAAGGGACGGTGTGGAAACAAGGCATTTAAGTCCCTTTGACCACCTTTGGACCGAGGCGCTTATGCTGTTGGCGGGAGCCTTTGTCTGCGGCGGAGTATATGGCTATCGGATTCTGCTGGGCATAGCGGAGAGCGCAGGAGTGGCGGTTCCCGAGCTGATGGGATTTCGGCTTACCTGGGTATATCGCTATGGGATTTTTGCGCTGTATGGCATTTATCTGAGTCTTTGTGCCGGGATTGTGTGGTACAGTCTGGTGCGCCGTACCCAGGCCAGAAATCTTTGGACGGGCAGTCTTCTTTACCGTATCGGCACGGGTATCGCAAGGGCGGTCAGATTCATTTTCCGGCATAAAAATACCGTGACCAGCGTGCTGCTGCCCTATAACCTGTTTTTGTTTGTAAACCTGGCGGGTGTGGTGGCGGCGTACCGGTATCGGGAGCAGCAGTGGATTGCAGCGGCGATTCTGGTGGGTATCGTGACCTTTGACAGTATTATCGGCGTGGTTATCTTCCGGCGGGGCGGCGAGCAGAATGAGATCGTAGAGGGCATCAACCGGATCCGCGGCGGAGAGGTGGACTACAAGTTGGAGGCGGGGAGCCTGCACGGTTCCAACAAAGAGCTTGCGGATGCGGTGAACAACATCGGAGAGGGTATCCGCAAGGCGGTGAAAACCAGCATGAAGGACGAGCAGATGAAGACGGATCTGATCACCAATGTCTCTCATGACATCAAGACGCCCCTGACGTCCATCATCAATTATGTGGATCTGTTAAAAAGGCTGAAGATAGAGCAGGAACCGGCGAAAAATTATATTGACATTCTGGATAACAAAGCACAGCGTCTGAAACAGCTGACGGACGATCTGGTGGAGGCGTCCAAAATATCCTCCGGAAATATTGTGCTGAACCGGGAGAAACTGAATCTGACGGAACTGATCAATCAGGGGATCGGGGAGTTTTCCGAGAGACTGGAGGAGAGAGGTCTGCAGGTGGTGTTTGAGACGGATGATATTGCGGCCTGCATTTTTGCGGACAGCCGCCGCATGTGGCGTGTGGTGGAAAATCTGCTGAACAATATCTGTAAATATGCCATGGAGAACACCAGAGTTTATTTTGACATGGAAGTAGAAAACGGCAGAGTCAGAGCATCTGTCAAGAATATCTCCAAGCAGCAGATGAATATACGTCCGGAGGAGCTGACGGAGCGCTTCATCCGCGGCGATTCCGCGCGGAGCACGGAGGGGAGCGGGCTTGGTCTTTCCATCGCCCAGAGCCTGACCCGGGTGCAGGGCGGAGAGTTTGAGATTTATCTGGACGGGGATCTGTTTAAAGTGACGCTGAGTTTCCCGGAGTACGCGGAATCTGACCAGGAGGAGTACATCCCGGAATAGATTCCGTACGCCGGGCAGTGGGCGCTCAGTCCATGTTTATCTCCACGTTTCTGCGGCTGTTGTAGGCGTCCAGGACACCGTGTATTTTTTCCGTGGGGGCCATGGTGTTGGCCAGGGATACGTCGTGATTCATGAAGTCGATCAGGGAGGCGATGAATTTGCTCATATCCGCCTCGATGAAATAGGGTCTGGTATAGATCTCAGGAGGAAGCCAGGTCAGATCCGTGGTCACCACCTTGTCAAAATAGCCCTGTTCGTATGCCTCGTCGAAGGCCTTCAGGCCGTCGGTAAAAAGACCGAAGGTGCAGCAGATGAATACTCTTCGGGCGTTCATTTTCTTGAGCTGTTTTGCGGTGTCAATCATACTTCCCCCGGAGGAGATCATATCGTCGATGATGACGATATCCTTGCCGTCTATATTGTCGCCCAGGAATTCATGGGCGACGATGGGATTCTTGCCGCCGACGATGGTGGAGTAATCTCTGCGCTTGTAGAACATGCCGGTATCCACACCGAGAACCGTGGCAAAATAAATGGCGCGGTCGAGAGCCCCCTCGTCCGGGCTGATGACGATCAAATGATCCTTGTCCACAATCAGATCATCCTCCGCGTTCAGCAGTGCCTTGATAAAATTATAGGGTGTGGTGAAATTGTCGAAGTCACTCAGGGGAATGGCGTTCTGCACCCTGGGGTCATGGGCGTCAAAGGTGATAAAGTTGCTGATTCCCATGGCGCTCAGCTCCCGGAGGGCATAGGCACAGTCCAGGGATTCCCTTCCGTTTCGCTTGTGCTGCCGTCCCTCGTAGAGAAAGGGCATGATGACGTTGATCCGGTGCGCTTTTCCGTTGCAGGCGGCAATGACGCGTTTTAAGTCCTGATAGTGATCGTCAGGAGACATGTGATTGACATAACCGTTCATTTTGTAGGTGATGCTGTGGTTGCATACGTCCACCAGCAAAAAGAGATCCTTGCCCCGGATGCTTTCGCTGAAAATGGCCTTGGCCTCGCCTGTGCCGAAGCGCGGCGCTGCTACGGGGACGAGATAATCCTTTTCACTGTATCCCTGAAAGGCAGGGTCGTTTTTAACCTTGTCATTGTGGATGCTTTTTCTGAATTCTACCAGATGATTGTTGATTCGACGGGCCATTTTCTCCGCGGAGGGAAGAGCGATCAGCTTCAGCGGCGCCACGGGCATGGCATTTTCCAGTTCGCGTAAATTGGGCATGTTTTTTCTCCTGTTAAATATTCGTTGACCGACAATTAATTTATAACATTATGCTAGTGACACGTCAAGATTTTTCTAGTAATATAAAAGGGTGAGAAAGGGTCGGGTTATGCAGAAAGCACATGTTGTAAAGAGGGTTCTTCCCAGCAGCATCGCGGAGGAACTGGAGATAAAGGCAGGGGACAGGATTCTCTCCATAAACAATACGGAGATAGAGGATATTTTTGATTACCAGTTCCTGGTGCAGGATACTTATGTGGAGGTTCTGGTGGAGAAACAGGACGGCGAGCAATGGCTTCTGGAGGTGGACAAGGAGGCGGATGAGGATCTGGGGATCGAGTTTGGCAGCGGGCTGATGGATGAGTACAGACACTGCTGCAACAAATGCATTTTCTGCTTCATCGACCAGATGCCGCCCGGCATGCGGGAGACGTTGTATTTCAAGGACGACGATTCCAGGCTTTCCTTTCTGCAGGGAAATTATGTGACGCTGACCAATATGTCCGACCACGACATTGACAGGATCTGCCGTTATCATCTGTCTCCCATCAACATTTCCTTTCACACCATGAACCCCGGGCTGCGATGCAGGATGCTGAACAACCGTTTTGCGGGGGAAGCCCTGAAAAAGGCAGACCGGCTGATGGAGGCAGGCATTCGCATGAACGGGCAGATCGTGCTCTGCAAGGGGGTAAACGACGGCGACGAGCTTTTATACAGCATGGAGCAGCTGACCAGGTATCTTCCCAATCTGGAGAGCGTTTCCGTGGTGCCGGTGGGGCTGACAAAATACCGAGAGGGTCTGTATCCTCTGGAGCCCTTTACCCGGGCGGATGCGGAGGAAGTCATAGATGCCATAGAGAGCTGCCAGCGGGAGTGTTTTCGGAAGTACGGTACACATTTTATCCACGCCAGCGACGAGTGGTACATCCTGGCGGGCAGGGAGCTGCCGGAGGAAGAGCGTTATGACGGCTATCTGCAGCTGGAGAACGGCGTGGGTATGGTGCGGTTATTGCTGAATGAATTTCAGGCCGCCATGGAAGAGCGGCGGAAAAAGGACGGATTCCCCTGTGAAAAGAGAGCCGGGGAGCTGTCCATAGCCACGGGGCAGCTGATGTATCCCTTTATCCGGCGCATGGCGGACGCTGTGACGGAGGCATATCCGAAAGTTAAAATACAGGTATATGCCATTACGAATGATTTCTTTGGGGAGCGGATTACCGTCTCCGGTCTGCTGACCGGACAGGACGTCAAAAATCAGCTTGCGGGACGGCAGCTGGGAGAAAGACTGCTTCTGCCTGAAAACATGCTGCGCAGCGGGGAGGACGTGTTTCTGGACGATCTGCGCACAGGAGACCTGGAGGGGGCTTTACAAGTCCCGGTGAATATTGTAAAATCAAGCGGATATGATTTTGTAAAGGCCGTTTTGGGAGAGCGCTGATTTTCCGGGAAGGGATGCGGGACGGGCGTGGTGGAAAAGGCCGTGAGACGGCAGAATGTGAGGAGATATGGCAGACAGAGCGATAAAGCCCATCGTTGCGGTGGTGGGGCGTCCCAACGTGGGAAAGTCCACCCTGTTCAACGCGTTGGCAGGCGAGAGAATAGCGATTGTAAAGGATACGCCCGGTATCACCAGGGACAGGATCTACACGGATGTTTCATGGCTTGACAGAACTTTTACCCTGATTGACACGGGGGGAATCGAGCCGGACAGCGACGATGTGATTCTGTCGCAGATGCGGGCACAGGCGGAGATCGCCATGGAGACCGCGGACGTCATTATTTTTTTGGTAGATGTGAGGCAGGGGCTGGTGGATGCGGATTCCAAGGTGGCGGACATGCTGCGCCGGTCCAGAAAACCCGTGGTACTGGTGGTAAACAAGGTGGATGACTTTGACAAATACATGCCGGACGTGTATGAATTTTACAACCTTGGAATCGGGGATCCCCATCCCATCTCCGCGGTGAACAAGCTGGGACTGGGCGACATGCTGGATGAGGTGCTGAAGTTCTTTCCGAACACGGAGGAGACGGAGGAAGAGGACGACAGGCCCAGAGTGGCCATTGTGGGAAAGCCCAATGTGGGAAAGTCTTCTCTGATCAATAAGCTGCTGGGGGAAGAGAGACTGATCGTTTCGGATATTGCAGGCACTACAAGGGATGCGGTGGATACACAGATCACACACAACGGAAAGGAGTATGTGTTTATTGATACCGCAGGGCTGCGCCGAAAAAACAAAATAAAGGAAGATCTGGAGAAATATATGATCGTGCGCACCGTCAGCGCCGTGGAACGGGCGGATATCGTGGTGTTGGTCATCGACGCCGTGGAAGGTGTGGCGGAACAGGATGCCAAGATCGCCGGAATTGCCCATGAGAGAGGGAAGGCGGTCATTATCGCCGTGAACAAATGGGACGCGGTGGAAAAGGATGACAAGACCATCTACCGGGTGACGGAGAAGGTGCGGAATACATTGTCCTACATGCCCTATGCGGAGATTTTGTTTGTCTCGGCAAAGAGCGGCCAGAGGCTGCCAAAGCTTTTTGACACCATTGACATGGTGAGTGAAAACCATGCCATGCGTGTGGCTACAGGGGTGCTGAACGAAATCATGGCGGAGGCGGTGGCCCTGCAGCAGCCGCCATCCGACAAGGGCAAGCGGCTTCGCCTGTACTATATCACCCAGGTGTCGGTTAAGCCTCCTACTTTCGTCATTTTTGTCAACGACAGGGAATTGATGCATTTTTCCTATACCAGATATATTGAAAATCAGATTCGTGAGACCTTCGGCTTCAGGGGCACGCCTCTGCGGTTTATCATCAGAGAACGAAAGGAAAAGGAGCAATAGGAAATGGTAAGGATTATCTGTTTATTGATCGGGTATGTCTTCGGACTGTTTCAGACGGCATATTTTTACGGAAAGGCTCACGGTATTGACATCCGGCAGCACGGAAGCGGAAATGCAGGCACCACAAATACACTCCGGGTGCTTGGAACGAAGGCGGGTCTCATCGTCTTTGCGGGGGACTGCCTGAAATGTATGGCGGCCGTCTGGCTGGTGCGTCTGCTGTTCGGCGGCACTTATCACAATATCATTTATCTGCTTTGCCTGTATGCGGGGGCGGGAGCCATCCTGGGTCATAATTATCCTTTTTACCTGAAATTCAGAGGAGGAAAGGGCATTGCCGCCACTGCGGGGATGGTGCTGTCTTTTCAGCCCTGGTTCATCCTCACGGGAGTGCTTCTGTTCTTTGTTCCCTTTTTCACCACACACCTGGTTTCGCTGGGATCTCTGCTGGTCTACGCGGGATTGATGATCCAGCTGGTAATTTTCGGTCAGACAGGCTTTTTTGCGGAGATGACCCAGGGACAGCTGATTGAGATGTATCTTTTGTTCGGCTGTCTGCTTGTGCTTGCCTATTGGAAGCACAGGGAAAACATTGTGCGCCTGCTTCACGGAAACGAAAGAAAGACCTACCTGCTAAAGAAAAACAAGGTGCAGGCGGAGGGAGAGCAGACAGAGAAGGAGCAGACAGAGAAGGAGCAGACAGAGAAAGAATAGACAGAGAAAGAATAGACAGAGAAAGAGCAGGGGACGGCAGAATGAAATAAAAGCCAGAAAAGAAGAACAGGCAGGAAGGCTGCGGAAAGAGGTATTTATGGCAAGAATCGGTATTTTGGGCGGGGGCAGTTGGGGAATTGCCCTTGCGGTTTTGCTGCATAAGAACGGACATCAGATCTGTGTGTGGTCTGCGTTGGAAGCCGAGATCAACATGCTCAGGGAACAGCATGAGCACAGGATGCTTCCCGGTGTCGTTCTGCCGGAGGACACGGTGTTTACCACCAGGGCGGACCAGGCGGTGGAGGGAAAGGATCTGCTGGTCATGGCTGTGGCCAGCTCCTATACAAGAGAGACCGCCGCAAGGATCAGCGGTCTGGTGCAGCCGGGCCAGAGGATTGTCAACGTGGCCAAGGGCATTGAGGAGGGGACGCTTATGACGCTCTCCGAGATCATCGAGCAGGAGATTCCCCAGGCGGATGTGGCGGTTTTATCGGGTCCTTCCCATGCGGAGGAGGTTGGAAAAGGACTTCCCACCACCATTGTTGTTGGCGCGAAGACTCAGGCTACGGCCGAATATATTCAGAATCTGTTTATGAGCGAGGTGTTCCGGGTCTATATCAGCCCTGATATCACCGGTATCGAGCTGGGGGGCGCGCTGAAAAACGTGGTGGCGTTGGCGGCGGGGATTGCCGACGGTCTGGGCTACGGGGACAATACCAAGGCGGCTCTGATCACCAGGGGCATCACGGAGATCGCCAGGCTGGGAATTGCCATGGGAGGAAAGTTTGAGACCTTCTGCGGCCTTACCGGTATCGGAGACCTGATCGTCACCTGTGCCAGCATGCACTCCAGAAATCGTCGGGCCGGCATCC
Source organism: uncultured Acetatifactor sp. (assembly GCA_910586835.1). Classification (GTDB taxonomy): domain Bacteria; phylum Bacillota; class Clostridia; order Lachnospirales; family Lachnospiraceae; genus Acetatifactor. The sequence continues at coordinate 63,611 of CAJUJU010000011.1, read as the reverse complement.
TGATTGGCCAGGGGAAGAGCTGCGAGGAGGCTATGGCGGAAGTGAAGATGGTGGTGGAGGGTGTACACTCTGCCAGGGCAGCCATGGCGCTTGCAAGGAAATATGATGTACAGCTTCCCATTATTGAGCAGGTAAACCAGGTTTTGTTTGAGGGAAAGAGCGCCGACCAGGCGGTGAAGGATCTGATGCTCCGGGACAAAAAGATAGAGGTTCCGGCATTTCCCTGGTAAAGTGTGCAAAGGGCGGGCATTCTTCCGGACTTGCACCGATTGTAGTGCCGCAGCCGGAGTCCTGACGGCAAGTGATTGAGGATAACAGAATGGAATTGTTTGAAAAGATAGCCTGTCAGCTTGGGCTTGGGAAGCTGACGGCGCGGCCGGAGCCGTTGTCCGGCGGATATATGCACAAAATGTTTTCGTTGGAGACGGAGAGAGGAAAATATGCCCTGAAACTGCTGAACCCCTATCTCATGAAACGGGAATCGGCAATGCGCAATTACAGACAGGCGGAGGAGCTGGAAGCAAAGCTGGAGAGCAGAGGGGTTCCCATTCTTCCGGCGCTGACTTTTTCGGGGAAAAAGATGCAGGAGACGGATGGGCAGTATTATTACCTGTTTGACTGGTTTGCGGGAAGTGCGCTGAAGGACGAGGAAATCAAAACGGTGCACTGTCAGGAGATGGGCAGGACACTTGCGGGAATCCATGGGATCGAGCGGCGCAGGGAGAGAGTCAATCTGGATGAGTTTCACGGGGATTGGGACTTCTATCTGGAAAGACTGTCCCGGGAGGATCATGAACTTTGGGAGCTGCTGCAGGAAAATCTGGAGCTGCTCCGAAACTGTCAGAAGGAGGCCAACGCGGCGGTTTGCAGAATCCCGGAGGTTGTCACGATCTGCCATGATGATATGGACAGCAAGAATGTACTCTGGAGGGACGGTGAATTCCGGATCATTGATCTGGAATGTCTTTCTTATGACAGCCCATACCTGGAACTGTATGATCTGGCTCTGAACTGGGCGGGCTATGAGGAGTGCAGGATTGAACCGGAACGACTTAAGGCACTTGTGGATGCCTACGGCGAAGCAGGGGGGCTGCTGCCGAAGGATTGGGAGTGTCTCTACTACGCGGAATTTATCGCAAAGCTGGACTGGCTGGAGTACAATCTGAAGCGGACGCTGGGAATTGAGGGCGGAAGCGACGAAAAGCAGCTGGGTGCTTCCATGGTAAAGTGGGCGATCCGTCATATCCGGTATTACTCGGAAAAAAAGGATGTGGTTTTGGGCTGCCTGACAGAACAGAACGGTCAGTGAAGGCCTTTGACAAAAGGGCTTTGGAAAGGACTCCGGAAGGGGTCTTTTCTTTTTAAAAAATTTCAGGCGGAACCGGCGAACCTTTTCCGGATTGTTTCGACTGTATGATTGAGCAGCCGAAATACTGTTTCTGCGGTTCACCGGCGGAGCGCTTCCGGAGGGGGAGATAGAATGAGTGAAAGATATGACATAAGCGGCTATGTGGATCGACTGTATTCGGCTGCCATACGAAAGACAGGGGACAGTCATGTGGCGGAGGACATTGCCCAGGAGACCTTTCTGGCGGCCGTCAGCCAGTTGGCAAGGGGAAAGCGGCCCGACAATCTGTGGGCGTGGCTGCTTGGTATTCTTTCCAACAAATACTGTGACTGGCTTCGGGAAAAATATCATAAGCCCCAGGTCAGCTTTGAGGAGTATTCCGTCGAGCTTGCCCACGAGGATGTGCCGGACGACGATACGGAGGAAAAGCTGGAAGCCATACGCAGAGAGCTGGGCTATCTGGCGCAGAGCTACCGGGAAGTTATGGTGCGGTTCTATCTGCACGGACATACCCTGGAGAGAATCGCAGGGGAGCTGCAGATACCGGTGGGAACGGTGAAAAGCCGGCTGAATATGGGGCGAAAGCATGTCAGGGAAGGAGTGGCAGATATGGAAGATTATGAAAATTACGCAAGACAGAGTTATGAGCCGGATACCCTTCGTATCACCTGTGCGGGGAGTCAGGGAATCCATCATGAGCCCTTTTCGCTGGTACAGCCTTCGGACAGGCTGAGTCAGAGTGTTTTGATTCTGGCGTATCCGAAACCGCTCACGGAGTCGGAGCTTGCCAGAGCCCTGGGGGTGCCGGCGGTATTTGTAGAGCCGGTGGTGAGCAGGCTGACAGAGGGGGAGCTGATGTGCAGGAGGCCGGACGGAAAAGTATATACGGATTTTATCATCTACACCGAGCAGGACAGAAAAGCTACCTTTGACAGACAGCTTGCAGTGGTGAAGGAACATTTTGAGTTATTCTGGGAAGAGGTGGAAAAAGGGCTGGCAGAGTTGAGGGAAAAGCCTTTTTATCAACGGCAGAAAGAACATGCCAGAACCAAGCTGGAGCTTCATTTCTGTGTGAAGGTATTGTTGAATGCGCATATTTCCGTTCGGAATGAAGTGACGGGAGCGATGGCCTATTCCCAATATCCGTACCGAAAAGACGGCGGCAGGTGGCTTGCTATGGGAATGCGGTATCCGGCAGGGTATCGTCCCGGGGAAGATCTGGAATTTCTGAAATATTCCGTCGGTGGGGAAGCGGGTTTTTCGGAGCAGAATTTCAGGGATACCGTGTGTGTGGAACTGAGGGATTACAGCACGGTTCTGGGCAGATATCCGGACTATGAGAATGTGCCGGACTATGTAAAGTGGTTTTATGAATTGTACCGGCAGGTGTCCGGTGACAGATCCGCAGTGGATGCCCATATATTGCAGGCTGCGGAGTGCCTGACAGAGGCCGGGTTCCTTGTGAGAGCAGATCGGCTGGAGCTCGATATTCCGGTGTTGAGCCGGGCGGAGTACCGGGACGAGTGCGGTCTGGCCGCAGTGTATGAGAAGAAGGCGGCCGAAAAGATCAGAGAGGTGCTGCTTCCTGTTTTTGACAGCGGTTTTGTCAAGCTGCCCGGTCACCTGAAGTCTGTGCCCAGGTGGCAGCAATATATGTTCTGTGGTGACAGTGTGCCCATGGCGGTGATTCTCAAAGCCCGGGAAGAGAAGCTCTTTTTGCAGGATGTGGATTATCCTGTGCCTGCGGCACTTCTTGTCTATGAGAAAGCGGACGCCGAAAAAGCAGAAGAGTGTTCTTTCTGATTCAAAAGGCGGTTGTAAGACCGCCTTTTGCAAAACATTTTTCTAAGCGCCGTGAGCCGCGCTTTTTTGGCGGTAGATCGATGTCACGATTTCCGTTGCCATTTTAGGTCTGTTCATGGTATAGAGGTGAATGTGATTTACGCCGTTCTCCTGCAGGTCTCTGATCTGGCGGATGGCGTAGTCGATTCCGGCTTTGCGCATCTCTTCCGCATTGTCGCCGTAGGCGGCGATGAGGTCAGCCAGAGCCTTGGGAATGCTGGAGCCTGCGAGAGTGATGGTGGTGCCCAGCTGCTTTGAGGACGTAATGGGCATGATACCGGCACAGATGGGGACGGTAATTCCCTTGTTAGCGGCCTTCTCCAGAAAGCTGTAGTAATAGTCGTTGTCAAAGAAAAGCTGGCTGATGAAAAATTCCGCGCCGGCGTCCTGCTTCTTCTTCAGATTTTTCAAATCCGACTCCAGGCTGAAAGATTCAAAATGTTTTTCCGGGTAACAGGCGCCTGCAACATGCAGGTCTGTCTCCCTGTGCAGAAATTCGATCATGTCGCTGGCATGGGCAAATGTCCTGGAAGCAAACTGTTCGTCGCTCATGTCCCTGGGACGGTCTCCGCGAAGTGCCAGCACATGATTGACGCCGCCTTCCCTGAGCGCCTGATAAACCTCCAGAAGCTGTTCTTTTCTGCTTCCGACGCAGGTCATATGGGCGATTGCGTCGATCTTCAGAGTATTCTGGATATAGGAGGCAATTTTCACTGTTTTTCCCGACCGGCTGCCGCCTGCGCCATAGGTGACGCTGATGTAATCGGGTGCCAGGGTGCCAAGCGCATCCAGAACTTCAAAAGCCTTTTCGAATTCTCCGTCCTTTTTGGGCGGAAAGACTTCAAAGGAGAGAGAAGATTTTTTTTCAAACAGATCCTGTATCATAAGTGTGTTTCCTTTCAACGGTAATGTGCAGCAGACTTGTCGCCGTAACACGACGACAGTCCCTCTGTGCAATGATTCATGGAATTGTCGGGACTGCTACTCATCGTATCATGGGAACAAAAAAAAATCAATATGTTTGTCCTGGTACTTGCAATCCCCCAAAGTGTATGTTATAATAAACATATGAATTAAATCTCGCACATCGTATATTCACGTTTCCAGTGCGATGCACTGTTGAGGCAGTGTTCCGGCTTTTCGCCATCAATTCATAATAACATTTAAATTTGGTAGGTGAAAGGACGGCTTTCTCCTATCGTACAAAAGGAGGGTATACTTATGGTAGACAAAGAAATGTTAGCGGCAATATCGGATTTGCTGGATCAGAAACTCGAAGAAAAGCTTGAGGAAAAACTCGAGGAAAAACTCGAGGAAAAACTCGAGGAAAAGCTTGAAAAAAAGTTTGAAGAGAAACTGAATCCCATCTATGTGCGGCTGGACCGCCTGGAGAAGAAGACGGAAGAACTGTCTGATGAACTCAGATATGTCAAGGTAGTTCAGCTGGAAAACAATATCATCCCCAGGCTGAACACCATTGAGGCGTGTTTCATGGATGCGGCAGACAGATGGATAAAGCGTTCCGATCAGATTGATACGATGCAGACGGATGTAGACAATTTAAAAATTACAGTGGAAAAACACAGCGGTCTGCTGCAGAAAAAAACGCGGAGAAGGCGAAGCGGCGGAAAGAAAGAATTCTTGCTTTTCCCCGGCGAATAGTGTAACATAATCATATTGACAGAATGTCCGCCAAAGGCGGGACGGGAGGGCTAAACATGGAGCGACAGGGATTTCAGGGAACAGGAGAATATGTGGCCAGCGAGGAACTGATGGCCAGTGTGAATATTGCCATTGCACTGAAAAAGCCTTTGCTGATCAAGGGTGAACCGGGTACGGGAAAGACGATGCTGGCGGAGGCGGTGGCAAAGTCGCTGGGAAAAAAGCTGATCATCTGGAACATCAAATCGACCACAAAGGCACAGGAAGGACTCTATGTCTACGACACCATTCAACGTCTTTACGACGGACAGTTCGGTGAGGAAGGGGTCAACGACATCGCCCGTTATATCAAGCTGGGAAAGCTGGGCGAAGCTTTTGACAGTGAGGAGCAGGTGGTGCTTCTGATCGACGAGATCGACAAGGCGGATCTTGAGTTTCCCAATGACCTGCTCTGGGAGCTGGATCAGATGGAATTTTATATCAACGAGACCAAGCGTACCGTGAAGGCGAAGCAGCGTCCTATCGTCATCATCACCTCCAATGCGGAGAAGGAATTGCCCGATGCCTTTTTGAGGCGGTGTATTTTTCACTATATTGAATTTCCCGGTCAGGAGCTGATGGAGGAGATTGTGAGGGTGCATTTTCCGGATGTGGAGGAAAATCTGCTCAAGAATGCCATGGAAGTATTTTACAATATCAGATCCATACGCGACATACGCAAAAAGCCCAGTACTTCAGAGCTGATCGACTGGGTGAACGCGCTGCAGATCGGCGGAATTTCCGCGGACAGGATTAGGCAGGCATTGCCTTTCATCGGTGTTGTGGTAAAGAAGGACGAGGATCTGGAGCTGGTAAAGAAAAATCCTGTTGTGTAGTACGGACAGACAGTAATACGCAGGCAAGATATCTGAAAGGAAGCGCGATGTTCATAAAATTTTTTCAGACACTGCGGGAGAAGGGGCTGCACGTCACACTGGGGGAATGGCTGACGATGCAGGAGGCACTGGATCAGGGGCTGTGCGGCAGTTCCTTGACACGGTTTTACTATGTGTCCCGGATGATCCTGGTGAAGAGCGAGACGGATTTTGACAAATTTGATATGGCCTTTGACGAATGCTTCCGTCCTGCCCAGAAGGAGACTGAGGTGGGAAGCGAAATGCTGCGTTGGCTGGATAAATCCGATATGATGGAGCTCGCCCATGAGGAGGCCAGATCTCACCTGAATCAGATGGAAGATCTTCAGGTGGATAAGGAACAGGTGGAGGAGACCTTCAAGCAGAGATTGAAGGATCAGGACAGCGAGCACAACGGCGGCAGCTTCTGGATCGGTACCATGGGAAAGACTTCCTTCGGAAATATGGGAGGGAACGTGGGCGGTGTCCGCGTGGGCGGGCAGACCGGCTATCAGTCGGCATTCTCCGTTGTGGGCGCAAGAAAATACAGGGATTTCAGGGACGACAGAGTGCTGGATAACAGGCAGTTTCAACTGGCCTTCCGCAAGCTGAGGCAGTTTTCCAGCAGGCTTGATATTCCTGAGACAGAGTTGGATATCGACGGCACCGTGAACAAAACCTGCAACAACGGCGGCTGCCTGCAGATTGTGATGCAGAAGCCCAGGAAAAACGCGGTGAAGCTTCTGCTGCTCATGGATTCCGGCGGCACCATGATCCCCTTCAGCAGTTTGCTGAACGATCTGTTCCAGGCGGTGCACAAGTCCAATCATTACAAGGATGTGAAGACCTATTATTTCCACAACTGTATTTACAGCAAGCTTTACAAGACGCCCGAGTGTGAAAATGGGGACTGGATCGATACGGAATGGATGTTCCGGAATATAGACAGCGATTATAAAGTAATCATTGTGGGAGATGCGGCAATGGCTCCAGAAGAGCTTTATTCCGACACGGGAAATTACCGGGGCCCCAACGGCGGTCTGAGCGGTTATGAATGGCTGAAGCTGGTGAAGCGGAAGTACAAGAAGGTGGTCTGGCTGAATCCCAAGATGGCTCCCGGCCGGGCACCCTGGCGTGAGGCTGAGACTGCGGTGAAGGAGCTGTTTCCCATGTATAAGCTCACCGTGGACGGGCTGAATCAGGCAATGGTAAAACTGATGATGAACAAATAATCTATTTCCTGAGGTGTTGTATTTTTTGGTGAGTATAAAATAAGTTAAATAACAGATTTCTCCTCCTGTTTTTGAAAGGCTGGAATTGCAGATAACTTGCAGTTCCGGCCTTTCACATTTTGGAAAAACTATCTTTTTGCAGATCATATTTTACCGTATCTCAGCATTCTGCGACCTTGGAAAAAACGCAAATTGGAACCACATATAACAGAAGTGAAAACCTGTTTGAAAAAAGAAAAATTGTGTAAACTGACTATAAATCAATCAGTTTATCTGTTGTTTTTTGTAGAAAAACAAATGAAAACCAGGGTACAAAAGCGGAAAGGACGAGTGAACATGAAGAAAATAGGAGTAATCGACTATTATTTGGATCAGTATCATTTTGAGAATTATCCCGGGTGGATCAGAGAGGCATCCGAGGGAACCATGGAAATTGCATATGCATGGGCAAAGACAGAGCATACGGGAGGGAAGTCCAATGCAGAGTGTTGTGCGGAACAGGGAGTGGAACTGCTCTCATCCATGGAAGAAGTCATTGAGAAGAGCGACTGTCTGATCGTCATGTCGCCGGACAACCCGGAAATGCATGAGGAGCTCTGCAGTCTTGCGCTGGGGAGCGGTAAGCCTACCTATGTGGATAAGACCTTTGCCGTCAGCCGGCAGGCGGCGCAAAACCTGATTGAGATGGCCCGAAAGGGGAATACGCCCTTTTTTTCCACCTCCGCACTTCGATATTCCAGAGAGTACAGAAATGTGGAGAAGGAGGGGATCGAAGCCGTTGCGAGCCGGGGGCCGGGTATGTTTGGCAATTATGGAATTCACCAGCTGGAACCAATTATTTGTATGATGGGAGCCGGAGTGGAAAAGATAATGTATGTGGGCGCAAAGGATACTCCCTGCTTTGTCCTTCGCTACAGCGACGGACGGTTTGCCACAATGACTCAGCTTGGCTGGGAGTGTGATTTTGGGGTGGCCATCAATTATAAGGGAGATCATGCCAGAGTGATCCAGGGAGCCTCCGATTTTTATCAACAGTTTATTGGTGAGCTGGTGGGCTTTTTTGAAGACAGGATACCGAGGGTTCCGGCGGAGGAGACTCTGCAGATTATTACGATTCTGGAGTATGGGCACAAGGCGATGGAACAACCTGATACCTGGGTGAAGCTGCCGGGATAAGGTGACTGGTATAACTTGTGATAAGGAAAAGATGGAAGAGGGAAAATTAGGAAAACAATTTCATTTTGACAATGAATTCTGGGACACACCTTTATCCTGCGGGATTGTGGATCTGTACCAGCTGGGAGAGATATCCTGCGAGTACGGGTATCTGATCGAAGAGCATGAGCAGTATGTGAATGAGATTACCTATGTGATTTCCGGCTCCGGATACAGCTGTATTGACAGAGTGCAGGTGCCGCTGAAGGAGGGGGATGTGCTGATGTGTTCCATGGGGCATCTGCACTCCATCCGGGCATCGGAACGGGATATTCTGCGGTTTGCCTATATCGGTTTTCGGTTTCATGCAGCACCGGATTCCCCCGATATGGAGGCCCTTCAGAATTGCTATCAGGAGCCCTATATTCTGTCGGGAGACCGAAACGACATGATGTCCTCCCTGATGCATGCCGTCAGTGAGCTGTATACCAAGGCGGATTTCTGGCCGGTTATGCTGCGGGGATATTGTGAACAGATTGTCATACAGGCGGTGCGCAATTTTATGGCGGTAAACAGCTCCCTGATGACCACAAGCCGGGCAAACCGTTCCGTCAGCGCGGAGGTGTACAAAATCATCCAGTATGTGGATAAAAATATAGAGACCATCGGCGGGGTGCGGGAGATTGCACAGGCCATGGGATACAATTACACCTATCTGTCCCATGTGTTTTCCCGGGTGACGGGTGTGACTCTGCAGAAATACATCAGCCAGAAAAAGATAGAGCGTGCAAGACGGCTGCTGCGGTATGACGACTATACGGTGACAAAGGTGGCGGAAATACTGAATTATGAGAGCCTGCAGTCCTTTTCCAAGGCGTTCAGGAGGGTGATGGGAGTGACTCCAACGGTCTATCTTCGCATGGAACCGGGGGAAGGAAACGAGAGCTCCGGCGGGGTGCGGGAGGACTGAAAGCAGAGCGGAGGCGGAAAAACAGATGAAGACAAAGCCGAGATACGAAAAGAAAAACATCCTGAAAAGAGCGTTGGCAGTCCTTGTTGTAATCGGTCTGGCGGCGGATCCCATATTTTCCTCTGTGACGTTGGCGGCTCCTGACACGGGGACGGCGATTGCCACGGATGTCATTGTGGTGGAGGCGGAAAACTATAACGCAGGCTCCAACGCAGGTGACCTCTGGGCGGCTGAGAATGATTTCGGAGGCAACGGCTGGGACAGCGCGGACTGGAGCGGCGGCAGGGGAATCCGATTCGGCAGTTGGGGATGGTGCAATTACACGGTCTCCATACCGGAGGACGGGCGGTATCTGGTGAAGGGGTATGCGGCCAGTCTTGCGGGAAACAAGGGATTTCTGCGTTTGAATGTTGACAGTACGGAAGGCTATCTTTATGTGCCGGAAAGCTGCGGCAGTCCCACGGAGGTTCCGCTGCTGAATGCCTATGCGGAGGGCGCAGAAGCCGGCATTCTGGATCTGACGGCAGGAGATCACACGATTTATATTTCCATGCAGGGAGATGCGGCGGAGGATGCTCACTGGTGCTATTTTGACAAGTTTGTGCTGACGAGGATGGAGGAACCCTTTTCGTCGGTGGAGGCGGAAAACAGTACCTTTACCGGTCTGCAGTCCGGAGACGGGGACGGAAACTTCAGTCAGGTAAGCGGAGGGGCTGCGCTGAGAAACCAAGGCAGTCAGGGAACCATATCCGGCAGAGTGGTGCTGGGCCAGCCGGGAAACTATTATGTGCGGGTCTATGTGGGAAGCCTGAAGGATAACAGCGGAACCGACACCATCACCATAGACGGCGGAGCGGCGGGCACTTATCTGCTGATGGTGCCGGAGAACACGGCGCAGGGCTGGCATGCAGCGGAGCTTCGGAATGTGGCTGACGGAAGTCCGGCGGGGGCGCTTTCCCTAGCACAGGGAGTACATACCTTTGAGATCACGTCCAATGCGGCCTGGTGCTATTATGACAGGATCGAGTTCAGTACGGATGCCCCGTCTCAGCCTCCGGCATTGCCGGAGCTGAGTTTGTCCGCGGTTCGGGGAAGGGCGGCGAACAGCCAGTTTGCCCTGGCAGGTGCGGGACTTTTTGCGGACACACTTACGGATGAAATGGCGCTGCGTCTGACGGGCGAAAACAGCTATACCTACACCCTTTCTGTGCCCGAGGCAGGGAACTATAAAATTACAGCCAGGACGGCGGCAAAGGGCGGAGATTCCGGAACGGCACAGCTTACAATAAGCGGAAATGCTTATCCGGTGCAGGTAACAGGCAGTGGTCTTGCCGGGAATCTGCCGCTGACGGAAGGAACCGTTGCGGAAGGCGTGGCTTTGGAGGCGGGGGATATCACTGTCACCTTGACCACAGGGACGGCCTTTTGGTGCTATATAGACAGCTTCCGGTTTGTGAAAGAGGAGGGCGGCGACACGCCGCCGGAGAATCCTTTTTCGTCGGTGGAGGCGGAAAACTGTACTTATACCGGCGGCCTGCAGCCCGGGGACGGGGACGGAAACTTCAGCCAGGTCAGCGGCGGGGCTGCGCTGAGAAATCAGGGAACCCAGGGAAGCATATCCGGCAGGGTAGTGCTGGACCAGGCAGGAAACTATTATGTGCGTGTCTATGTGGGAAGCCGGACAGGAAACAGCGGAACCGACACCATTACCATAGACGGCGGCGCGGCGGGCTCCTATCTGCTGAAGGTGCCGGAGGGTACGGCTCCCGGCTGGTATGCGGCACAGCTGCGGGATGCCGCTACAGGGAATTTCGTTGGTGCCCTTTCTCTTGCACAGGGTGAGCATACCTTCGAGATCATATCCAATGCGCCATGGTGTTACTATGACAGGATTGAATTCAGTACGGATGCACCGGCCAAGCCGCCGGAGCTGACGTTGTCCGCCATGCGTGGAACGGCGGCAAACGGACAGTTTGAGCTGGGGGGCAGAGGCCTTTTTGCGGACGTATCTACCGACAGCGCCGTACTGCGTCTGACGGGGGATAACAGCTTTACCTATACGCTTCATGTGCCCGAGACGGGAAATTACAGGATTACGTCCAGGACGGCCGGAAAGAGCGGAAACGCCGGGACGGCGTATTTGATGATAAACGGAAATATCTATCCGGTTGCGGTATCCGACAGCGGTCTGTCAGAGGGATTGCCTTTGGTGGAGGGAACCGTGGCGGAGAGCGTTGCTCTGGAGGCGGGGGATGTCACTGTCACTTTGACGACAGGAACAGCTTACTGGTGTTATGTGGACAGCTTTGCTTTTGCTAAAACGGGTGACAGTCAGGAACCGGATGAGCATCCCGACGACAGGCCGGAGGGGACGCTTGTTCTGGAGGCGGCTGCCGGACAGATTCAGCCGGCAGAGGGTGGCTTGCCCATCGCGGGACTTTCCACCGGGGACGGCAACTTCCCCAATCCGGAGAACAAGGTGTATCTGCGCCTCTATAGCGGTGGGCCGGAGGCTGTCACACGGGTGGGATATGAGCTGAAAACACCGGAGGGAGGAGGAAACTACAAAGTTATTGTCCGAATGGGAACCATCGGACAGGACAACGGGAGAAATGAGATCCTGGTCAACGGAACCTCCTATTATGTCACGATGCCGGCAAAGGAGAACGGAAAGCAGGAGGAGATCCAGTGGTTTGACCTGGAACTCACCGACCGCTTTGGAAACAGAGCGGGAGCGCTGCCCTTGAGCGGGGACAAGACGGAGATACAGCTGATTCACAGAGGAGGTTCGGGGGCGGAGTGGTGTTATGTGGATTCCATCCGCTTTGAGATCTCGGACGAAAAGAAAGGTGAGATTAACGGCTTAAGGACGGAGGCGGAAGCCGGCTGGTTTGTAAGCGGAAAGGGATCAGGAGCCGTCTATACCACGGGGGACGGCAATTTTACGGCATCCGGAGGCCAGGGAATCCGAATGCTGGGCGGGCCTGCGGAGGTGAAGTATACGCTGACAGTGCCGGAGAGAGGTTGGTATCTGCCGTATGCGGGTGTCAGCAGCAGAGCGGACAATTCCGGCAGAGACAGGCTGAAGGTGGGCGAAACGGAGAATTATGTGACGATTCCTGTGGGAATCGCTCCGGACAGAAGAGAGATCACCTGGCAGACCCAGAGCGGAGAGACGGCAACTCCCGTGTGGCTGGAGCGGGGAGAGTGTGAGCTGACGCTGACTTATGAAAGCGCTGCCTGGTGTTACTATGACACCCTGGAGCTGCGGCAGGTAAAGCTGACAAAGCTGGAGGAGCTGAATGCCGCCATAGATGCGCTGCCCGGGCCGGAGCAGATCACCCGGGAACAAATGTCTGATTTTCTGGAAATCCTGGGGGCCATGGAGATGTATGAAGCCATGGCGGAGCTGTACAACTGGGAGAAGCCGGACGATGCGAGACGGGCGAAGCTGCTTTTGTGCAAAGCGCGACTGGCCGCATTGGACGCGGATCCGGATGCGCCGGCGGGAAGGTATCAGTACGAGTGGGAGGACGGCATTCCCGGCGGAAACACGGCGGTGGTGAAAGCGGGCGGCGCCATGAGCAGCGCGGATGGCGGCTCTTACGTTTATCTTTTTGACGGAACCATGACTTTGTATTTTTATGTGCCCCGAGCGGGAAAATATCATATGTATTTTAAATCTGCGGCAGACGATCCCAAGGCGGGAGACAAATGTGAGCTGCTGGTTTTAAACGGCGGGGTAAACTACCTTTATACTCCTGCGGGACATTCGGGAGAGTGGCAGACCAGCCGCATGGGAAGAGAGCGATATGTGAACGGTACGCTGGCACCCTGGGCACCGGCGGGCGGTTACTGGCTGAACGAAGGATGGAATGCCATCGTGCTGCAGGCGAAGTGGGGCTATGCATGTTATGACAGCTTTTTTATCGAACCCGCAAACGGATATCTCTATGACGGATGGTATTATTCGTCTGAGGTGGAGAACCTGGTGGAGGAGCTGCCGCAGTGGGATCAGGCCACATGGCCGGATTACGGGAGAGTATGGCAGGCTTACAGGGCGTATCAGACCCTGAGTGCCGATGAGAAGACCTATGTGCACAACCGGGATAAGCTTCTGATGACCAAGGCCAAGCTGGATGCCCTGTGGCATTGGCCGGACGCGCCGGAGGGAACGCTGTGGTATGAACTGGAGGACGGTCAGCTGTTCGGAAATACGGCGGTTGGCACGGATGAGAAGGCGTACGGCTCCTACACGGGAGGCGGATATGCCTATCTGTTTGATAATTCCATGCGGTGCGAGGTGTATGTACCGGATACGCAGACCTACGATCTGTACCTGCGGGGCGGAAGAGAGCCGGAGAGTGATAAATGCGATTATGTGCGTGTGAACGGCCAGGAGTTTCTTACGGCGATTCCCGCAGGCGCAAAGGAGTGGCAGACTGCGGCGGTGGGGCTGGAAGCCTATGAGGACGGAAAGCCAAAGGCGGCCATGCCGGTTGGAGGCATCTGGCTGTATAAGGGCTGGAATCAGGTGGATATCTGCGCCAACTGGGGATATTGTGCCTATGACGCGCTGATCGTCATGCCGGGCACGGGCAGCCAGGCCGGAAGCGGGGAGAATGGGGCTCCCTATTCCAGGGAGGCTGCTCTGCAGACGGCTTATGTGGGGCCCGGCTGGGAAGTGGAGACGGAGGAGTCCATCCTGTGGCAGCCCATGTACAGCGGGGAGACATCCATGCTCAGATCAGAGGTGCAGGTGGTTCGGAGAGAGGAAGAAAAGACAGATTTGTCCGGGGACGGCGAAAGAGCTTCCGGATGGAAATATGTGCCGGGAGCGGCGGCAGCAGTGCTTGGGGCTGCGGCTGTGGCAGCGGGAATCGTTTTAAGGCGGAGAAGGAGGAACCGGAGCGGGGAGGGCGATTTATGATAAGTAAAAGACGAATTCTGCCCCTGATCCTGTTGACTGGCCTGCTGGCAGGCTGCGGCGGGCCGGAGGACGGAGACGTTTTGGAGGAGCCGGGAACCAGGGAAAACGGAGCGGAGGGCTATGGAGCCTATACCATGGTAGTCACTGCCTGGGATACTCCGGGTGAGGTGATAGAGGAGCTGAGAAGTCTGGGAGTGGAGTATACGGAGTACTATGACGGGTCTCTGCTGCTTTGGGAAGAGACGGCGGCGCTGGGTGATAAAGCCTCCGTCTACCTGTGCGAGGGAACCTATGAGGTGGATGCGGGGGACTTTATCCAGGCGGACGGAACCAACGAGCTTCTGATCAGGGGAGCGGGGGCGGACAAGACGGTTATCCGCGCCAACAGCGGCATCAGAAGAAATCGCGGCGCTGCGCTGAATATCACCGGCGCAGGCGGGGAGACTGTGACAGTGACGGATTTGTCCATATCCGGATTTGAGGTGGGGATTCAGATCAGGGACGCCAGGGGCGTGACGCTGGATAATCTCTTTTTGACACAAAACCGCTTTGCCGGGATCCGGTTGGTCAGGGCGGCGGACTGCAGGATCAACCGGTGCCTGCTCCAGGAAAACGGACTGCCGGAGCGGGGGGATGTGGGATACGGCTTGATGCTGGATGCGGAAAGCTACGGAAATTCCGGCAGCGGAAACGGTTATCTCAACAACGGTAACAGGAACGCGGTGGACTGTCCCAGCCTGTGGAGCGGCTATACGGACAATGAAAACGAAATTCTGCTGGCGGAGGATTACACCATGACTGCCGGAACAAAAATGCTGAAGGATCCTGTCATTGAGGCACAAAATGCCAGGCCGGGAGCCGATTCCCTGCGCTTTGAGGCGGAGGACGGAGGCTACTATGGGGCGGCGGTTGTGAGCGGCGGCAAGATACCTGGGGCCTCCGGAGGAAAATATGCGGTTTTGCATGACGGCGCGCTGTTCTTCCGGGTCGATGTGCCCGAGGAGGGATATTACCGGGTTTTCGTGGTGGGAGGAAGCGAGGACGGCAACAGCAAGTGCGACAAGGTGTCCGTCAACGGAGGAACGGAGTATCTGGTTTCCTTTCCCTGGCAGGGAGAGGTACAGTGGCAGCTCTCACAGCCGGGTCTGGAGATCTGGAAAGAGAATGTGCTGACGCCGGAGCCGCCTGCGGAGGGCTTCTGGTTTGAAGAGGGAGAAAATATGATAACCGTGGCGGCAAACTGGGGCTATTGTGCCTATGACTGCGTTTATCTGGAAAAGATCGGCGGAAGCGGCATGGGGGATTGATATGAAAAAGACGGGAAAGAGGATTCTGGCGTTTTTTCTGATTCTGCAGATGACCGTCATGCTTTTTCCGGCGGTGGCCGGAGCGGAGGAGGAAAGAGAGATGCCGTTGTTATCGGGAATGTTTGTGGCTACAGAGCTGACCACCCAGGGAGAGCCCTGGACCCAGGAGGACTGGAACAGCATGGCCTCGCAGCTGAAGGCGGTGGGGATGGAGACGCTGGTGGTTCAGTATGCGGTACAGTACTACAGCCAGAGCTACAAGGTTTATTATTATGTGCCGGGTTTCGACGATCCGGGACAGGATCTCAATCACCGGCAGGAGGCGCTGGTGTTTGCGCTGAATGCCTGCAGGGAGTATGACATGAAGCTTTATCTGGGACTGCATCTGGCGGAGGACATGTGGTTTTCCGCTCTGGACGCCGGGTTCCGGGATGTGGGACAGGACGGAAAAAGTGTTTTCCTGACAGAGAGCGCCGATTTTTCCAGACAGGTGTTTGATGATCTCTGGGAACAGTTCGGGACAGAGTACGGGGATGTGATTGAGGGCTGGTATCTGCCCTATGAGTTCAACAATACCCTTGGGGATGCGGGAAGAAATCGTCTCATAGAGGATTTTTACCAGCCGCTCACGACGCATATCAAAAAGGTGACGCCGGATAAGAAGATTCTGATTTCGCCCCTGATCTATCCGCCCATGCTCTCCGAGCCCACGGAGGAGATGCTTGAGACCTGGCGGAAGCTGATGTACGATGTCTGGGCAAAAACCCGGGTGGATGTGATCGCTCCTCAGGACGGATGCGGCTGGGAGTCCTCCGTGCGGGAAAATCTGCCGCCGTTTTATGCCGTCATGGCGCAGGCCAGGGAGGAGGCGCAGCAGATCCGCGGGGCAAGAGGATGGGGAGAGGCGATTGCCTGGAACAACCCGGAGCTGTATTCCATGACAGGCTCCAACACCATGACCATGCGCCGCTTTGGAGAAAATATGCGGGCGTTGGACGAATATGTGAGTGCGCATGTGAGCTTCAGCGTGCATTCGCTGGTGGAGCTGGCCTCCGGCAAGGGCGGAACCAATGAAACTAACGGGGCCTTTTACGCCGCATATGCTTCTCTTGCGGAAGAGGGAAAGTTGTGTGAAGCCTGGCTGCCCACGCCCGGGAACCTGAGCGGGCAGACGGAGAATACCTTTGACGTGAAGCTGTCCTGGGACAGAATGGAGGACCAGGGGCTGGAACTTCCGGTGGCGGGATACCGGGTCTGCAGAAGAGATGCGGCAGCGCCCCGGGAGGAAACCATCCTGCTGCCGGATGTGCCCCAGCCGGCGAAAGGGGAGAGCAGGGTCTATCTGCGGGATGCCCAGCTGGAGAGCGGGCGTACTTATCTGTATGAAATCTATGCCTATGACGGCAGCGGAAACCTGTCGGCGGAGCCGGCGGTGACCCAGATCTGCATTTCGGACAGTGTGGTTGCGGTAAAGCGGATGACCGGCGGGGAACCGTTGGACGCGGCAGAGCTTAAGCTCTTCGGGCTGGAGGGAGAGCCCATGGTAAGCGGCGATATCGGGGAACTTGCGGAAACGGGGGAACTGCAGATCGGCACAGGCGCGGACGGGCAGACGGTGCGCTATGTCCTGGAGGCGGACACGAAAGGGGAACCGGCGGGGCTTGTATACCTGCAGCTTTTCTACAGCCCGGGCGAGGACTGTTATTTCCCGGATAAGGTAGAGGTTCTGGCGGATGGTCGGCTGGTCAACACTCTGTATCCCCAGAAAGATTACGGCGACAGCCTGACGGGAAAGGTCTGGCTTCCGGTGAGCCTTTCAGGCGCGTCGGGGGAAAAGATCGAGCTTCTGATTACCCAGAGCCGTCCCAAGGTGGTGGTGAACCGGGTGGCAGTGTATGGATGTGACAAAAATGTGACTGTTTCGGAGGATTACCGGGAGCCGGAGAACGTGATTGCCGGCCAGCCGGTTTCCGTAAACGGCTATGCGGCTTCCCAGGACTTTGTGCCGGACAGTCATTTCCGGGGGGCGGACAGTCTGATTCTGGATTATGAACAGGGAATCATCCGTACGGAACAGAATCTTTATAAGGGCAGCTTTGCCACCGGACTGCTGACCAGAGGCAGCGCGGATCTGCCTTATATCAGCTGGAAGGAGGACGGAGGAGGCTGCAAGGCGGCGGGCCGTTCCCCGGACGCGAACCGGTCCATATGGTTTCGGACCATCAATCTGGGCGGCGCAAGCTTTGATCTGACGGTGGATCTTCCCACTGCGCAGAGCGTGAGCGGTATCTCCACCGAATGGCTGTCCGACAGGGATGCCACGGCATTTCTTCCGCTGAGGATAGAATATTACGGCATGACAGAGGGGGGGACGGAGCAGTTAATCGGCACGGCGGAGCGACCGAATCAGGCGCAGATCGACTTTGACAGACCTCCCTCCGAGGAGAATTGTCACAGGCCGGATTCCTATCGCTACAGAGTGTTGGATGAAACGGACACGATTTACACCAAAATCATTGCCAGAGTTTATCCCCAGTATCCCGGAAATTCTCATTTTGTGAGGGGATTTTGCGTATACAGATGATCCGAAAATAACAATCAGGGAGGACAGAAATGATGAAAAGAATGAATGCTGTAAAGAGAATGACGTCGCTTGCGCTTGCGTTTGGCATGCTGCTGTGCGGCTGCGGCGGCGCGCCCCAGGAGGGCGGCCAACCGTCCGACAGTGTGTCGTCTTCCGGCCATATGGCATCGGAGGAAAGCGACGGTCAGATATCCGGTGACACGGTGAAAAGCGATATCAGCGGAACGGTGACTTTTGCGGTCAGGGATAATGTGCTGGAGCAGACCAAGCTGTATCTGAGGGATTTCAGGGAGCTCTATCCCAATATCCGGGTTGAGATACAGGAGTTTTCCGGCTCCGATGACCTCTATACCTATCTCACCACGCAGGCCACGGCAAAAAATATGCCGGATGTGGTTCTGGGGTGGGACAACCTCTCCGCCTTTGCGCTTCAGAACTGGCTGTATCCGCTGAATGATTTCCTGGAGAAGGACGACGAGACACAGTATGTCAGTAATGAACTTCTGGACGCTTTTACCTACGAGGGAAAGATCTATGCCGTTCCGGCATGGCTGCAGTTCTCCTGTATGGTGGTAAACCTGGATCTGTGCGACGAGCTGAATCTGGACGCCCCCGGGTACGACTGGACCATCGATGAGTTTATAGAGCTGGCAAAGGCGGCAACCACAAATGAAACCTCCGGCATCAATCACCTGGAGAGTCTGGATCAGTACCTGATGATGCAGTATGAGGGAGTCAACGGACAATGGGGCTACGATCCGGAGAGCAGAACCTTCAATCTGACCAACGGAGCCTTTGAAAAGGCGGAGGGAATCGTGGCGGATCTCGGCAAGGTTCCCCAGCTGGTGGCGGACAATATGCGCGACAGCAGCGTTACCGACAACGGAGGGATGGACGATTATGCCAGAAAGTTCGGCGCAAACGTGGACGGACTTTCCGAGGGAAAGATATTGATCGCCAATCAGAGCACCTGGGATGACAAATGGCTGAACCCCTCTCTACAGGGGATCAACTGGGATTATTATCCCATTCCCGCGGCAGTGAAGGGACAGGGACGTCAGATTGTCCATGCGGACTACGGCATGATGCTTTCCACCGCAAAGGATCCGGAGGCGGCGTTTGCACTGCTGAAGTATATCACCTACGGGAAGGACGGCATTTTGAAGCGCATGGAGCTGCAGAACGGAAATGCCAATAATCTCTATGAAAACAACCGGTTTACCATTCCGGCCAGCTCTCACCCGGACGTTGCCGCGGCCTTCGCCGCATCCCCGGGGGTGCCGGAGGGCGTGAAATATATGTACGGACATATGGACGTTATGGTAAAGGGAGATTATTCGAAGATACTTCCCGATTACTGGAAGATTGTAAACGACAATATATACCAGGCAAAGACACGCATTGAAAACGGCGAGGACGCGGCGTCCGTAGCAAAAGAGACACAGACACGGGTGAACGAAGACTTTGCCGCCAGCTATCAGGTGTTCTGTGAGCAGATTCAGCAGGTGCAGAAGGATTTTGAAGAGATGCGTGCTCAGCAGTAAAGGAGTCCTGAGGGAATGACAAAAGGGAAATGGAAAGCAAAGAGTATCCTGCTGCTGGGATTTCTGATGACCCTGTGCGGCTGCGGCGGACAAGGCGACGCAGCCACAGCGCCGGGAGAAAAGGAGGAGGCGCCGTACCACGGAAGCTGGGCGGTGCCCTTTGAGGAAGCGGTGGCGGAGAAGCTTGACTTTGGAGAGGACGGCTGTTATATACCCGTGGGCGGAAGTAAGGACATTTCTCTTTCCGTTCCGGAGGACGGAACCTATGAGCTGCTTTTGACTTATCAGGCAGAGCAGGATATTGTGCTTCGGAGCAGTCTCTCGGCCCAGGTGCAGGGGCAGAGCTGTACCACCCAGCTGTTTTCCGTCTGGCGGGATGTGAGCAGAGATTACGGCACTGACCGCTACGGCAATGAGATTCTGCCGGAACAGACCACGGAGGCGGAACCGGTAGACGATTATGTGACGGATATGACCGGCGTCAGCCGCAGGCCCTTTCGCTATCTGCTGACACAGGGAGAACAGACGCTTACCCTGACCAGCCATGACGTGGGACTGAATGTTTCCTGCATCCGCCTGATCCGGGCGGACAGGACGCCGGATTATCAGGAATACAGGAGCAGTCTGGGGGAAAGGGAGGCCGGTGCGGATCAGATAGTCATTCAGGGAGAAAGCTACAGCGTCAAGTCCGACTCCTCCATTCATGCGGGGGCGTCCCGCAATCCTTCCCTGGAGCCCTTCGATTATCGGTATCTGCTTCTCAGCGAGCTGGACGGCAGTTCCTTTGCGGACGTGGGACAGAAGGTACAATATGCCTTTACGGTGGAGCATTCCGGTCTGTATCAGCTGACCTTTCATTACAATCAAGGGGAGAAGGAGGACATTCCGGTATACCGCAATATCCGTCTGGACGGGAAGACATTGTTCCGCGAGCTGGACAGTGTGGCCTTTGCCTACACGGGGCAGCACTATGCGAATCTGACGGTTACAGTGGAGGGAGAGCCGGCGGAAATCTGGCTGGAACAGGGAGAACACACGCTGCTTCTGGAGGCGGACGGAACGCCGCTTTTAGAGGCGGTTGACCGGCTTGGCAGTTTAAACGGGCAGCTTTCCGCCATCGGGCTGAACATGAAAAAGCTGGCGGGAACCAGGGCGGACGCCAACCGAACCTGGGATGTGGAAAGCTATTTACCCGGGGTGCTGGCACAGATTGAGGACAGCGAGCGCGAGCTCTGGGAAATATACGCGCTTCTGGGAACCCTGCAGAAGGAGGAGCCAGCGGCGGCCATGGGAATCCGGCAGGCCGCGGGGAACCTTTCGAGGATATTGGAGGAACCGGATAAAATACCGGGAAAGCTTTCCCTGCTGAGCGAAGGCTCCGGTTCCGCCACCCAGCTTCTGTCGGATCAGATCGACAGGCTCAAAGGGCAGGCCCTGTGGGTGGACTGTATTTATCTGCAGAGTACGCCTGTGACGAAAAAGGCAAACGCAGGGCTTTTTGCCAGGATAGCGGCGGGTGCGGGACGGTTCCTGTATTCACTGACCATGCAGGAGGAGACCCGGGAAGAGGAGGTTTTGCAGGTCTGGGTCAACCGGCCGGTGGAATATGTGGAGCTTATCCAGGCGCTGGCGGACACGGATTTCACTCCGCAGACCGGCATCCGGGTGAAGCTTTCCACTATGTCCAGCGAGCAGCGGATTGTGCTTTCCAATGCCACGGATATGGCGCCGGATGTGGTGATGGGGCTTGCCACCAACACGCCCTTTGACCTGGGAATGCGCGGGGCAGTGGCAGATCTGTCGCAGTTTCCGGGCTTTGCGGAGACCATGTCGGAATACAATCCCCAGTCGCTGACACCCTATACGCTGGGAAAACAGGTCTTCGGCGCAACGGAGACACAGGACTTTTATGTACTGATGTACCGCACGGACATTGCGGAGGCGCTTGGAATCCAACCGCCCAAAACCTGGGAGGATGTGAAGAACCTGATGCCGGTGCTTCAGAGAAATTCCATGAACTTTTATCTGCAGCTTTCCGGCTACGCGGGGACGAAGCCGCTGTATTCCACGGCTCCCTTTCTGATGCAGGCAGGGGGCGGCATCTATGGGGAAGGGGATGCCACGGTTACGGGTGTGAACAGCCAGGCCTCCCTGAACGGGTTTGAGGTGCTGACGGATTTGTACCGGCTCTACAGCGTACAGCCCACGGTTTCCAGCTTTTACAACAGCTTCCGCTATGGGCAGATTCCCATGGGAATCTGTAATTTTTCGGACTATATCCTGATACGGCGGGCTGCTCCGGAAATTGCCGGAAAGTGGGCAATCGCCCCTGCACCGGGAATGGAGGATGAACAGGGCGTGATTCACAACGGCACCACAGGGGCTTCCTCAGCCTGTGCCATCCTGTCCGGATCGGACAAACAGACAGAAGGCTGGGCCTTTCTGCAGTGGTGGCTCTCCTCCAGGGTGCAGATCCGTTTCGGAAACACACTGCAGACTACTTACGGATCCAGCCACGCCTGGAACAGTGCCAACACGGTAGCCTTTGCGCAGCTTAATTTTCCGGCGGCAGACAGAGAAGTGATCCTGACTCAATGGGGCAGTCTGCAGGAAATCAACCGTCATCCGGCGCTGTATGCGGTGGAGCGGGAATTGAGCAACGCCTGGCAGAAGGTAGTCGATGCAAACGTTCCGGTCCGGGTGGCACTGGATGACGCGGCGTTGAACATCAACAGGGAATTTAAGCGAAAACTGGCGGAATTCGGCTGTGACGAATTTACCTTTGTGGCGGCGGAGGAGATCCTGGAGGAGGCGGCACATGGAGAAAATTAAAAAATTTCTGAACAGATACTCCCATTGGGTGCTGCTTTCTCCCTTTCTGATCTGTTTTGCACTGTTTATTCTGCTTCCCATTCTGTGCGGGATCTTTTTGTCCTTCACGCAGTATGACACGGTGCAGGCGCCGCGGTTTGTGGGGCTTGGCAACTACTTGAGCATTTTTACCGGGGACCGGGAGTTCATGCAGCATGTGCTGCCTAACACCATGATCTATGCGCTGATCGTGGGGCCGGGAGGGTATCTTCTTTCCTTTCTTCTGGCCTGGCTGCTGTCCCAGCTGACGAAATGGCCAAGGACGCTTTTGACAATCGTCATTTATTCCCCCTCGGTTCTGGGGGCGGTTGCGCAGAAGGTAGTCTGGGGCGTTATCTTTTCGGGCGACAGGGTAGGTTATTTAAACAGTCTGCTGCTGTCTTTGCATATCATCGACGAGCCCGTTCTGTGGCTGACCTCCACGAAATGGCTGATGCCGATCATGATTCTGGTGGGGCTCTGGTCAAGCATGGGCGTGGGCTTTCTGTCTCTGGTATCCGGCATTATGAATGTGGACGGAGAGCTGTACGAGGCTGCGGCTATCGACGGCGTCAGAAAGAGATGGCAGGAGATTCTGTATATCACGATCCCGGCAATCAGGCCGCAGATGCTTTTCAGCGCGGTGATGGCGCTGGTTGGTACCTTCAATTCCCCGGGTATGGGTGTGGCGCTGTCCGGCTCAAACCCCACGCCCGGCTATGCCGGACAGCTGATCGTCAACCACATGGACGATTATGGCTTTCTTCGCTATGAGATGGGGTATGCGGCGGCGCTGTCGGTGCTGTTATTGATTCTTGTGTGGCTGTTCTCGCGGGCGGCGTACCTGCTGTTCGGGGAAAAAAATTAGGGGAGGTATGGTATGGCAAAGCCTTCAGTGGTAAAGACTGCTCCGCAGAAATTCCACAGAGATCAGATTATCATTTATGTACTGCTGTTTCCGGTGGTGCTGGTCATGCTGCTCCCGGTGGTGTATATTGTATTTCACGCTTTCAAGCCCATAGACGAGTTGTTTGCGTTTCCGCCAAGGTTCTTTACCAAAAGACCTACGCTGGATAATTTCCGGATGCTTTTTGGGGTGGCGGAAGTCTCCAGCTGGCCGGTGTCTCTGCGCCTGTTCAACAGTATTGTATCCACGGGGGCCGTGGTGGCGGCCACGGTGCTTATGAGCGCCGCAGCAGGCTACGTTCTGTCAAAGAAAGATTTCAAGGGAAAACGCGCTCTCCAGCAGATCAATCAGGCGGCATTGATGTTCGTTCCGATTGCCGTTGCGGTGCCCAGGTTTCTCATGATAAAACAGCTTGGGCTGATGGATTCCTTTCTGTCCCACATTCTGCCCCAGCTTGCCATGCCGGTAGGACTGTTTCTGGTGCAGCAGTTTATTGATCAGGTGCCGGACTCTCTGCTGGAGGCTGCCAGACTGGACGGCTGTTCCGATTACGGGATTCTGTTTCGGATCGTCATGCCGGTGATCAAGCCGGCTCTTGCCACCGTAGCCATTCTTTCCTTTCAGCAGGCGTGGACGGCCACGGAGGCCTCGCAGATGTTTATCGACAACGAAAAGCTGAAGACCTTTGCCTATTTTGTGGCATCGGTGACGGCGCCTACCGGAAGCTCTCTGGCGGGACAGGCCATGTCGGCTGCCGCGGCGCTGATCACCTTTGTGCCGGTCATTGTCCTGTTTGTCATCATGCAGTCAAAGGTGGTCAATACGGTTGCCCATTCCGGCATCAAGTAGGAGGAGTATATGTCAATACGACGGAAATTATGGGTTCCACAGAAGAAACGGCCCCGCCGGGGACTGCTGCTGCCGGTACTGGCGCTGGCTCTGGCGGCGTTTTCTGTCCTGGAGGCGAGCGCTGCGGGGGTGGCGGGAAATGCCACGGCCACCACCTATGCACTGCGTCAGGAGGGCGGGGAAGCGTGCCTGACGCCCACCCAGGATGCCTATCTGACAGGGGATGTGCTGTTTCTGGAGGATCCGCTGCGGATGCCGGAGGATCTGTACTACAGGGACTCCAGGCTCTATGTGGCGGATACCGGAAACGGCAGGATTGTCTGCCGGGAGCTTTCCACCGGGGAGAGGAACACGGTGGGGGAGGGGATTCTGGCAACCCCCAGGGGAGTGTTTGTCACGGGCCAGGGGGAAATCTATGTGGCGGATGACACGCTGGGCGCAGTGGTGGTGTTCAATGAAGCGGGGACGGAGCTGAGACGCTACGGCAGGCCCGGGGGAATCGCCTTCGGGGCGGACGCCCAGTACCAGCCGGTAAAGGTTGCCGTGTCGGACGCGGGGATCCTTTATATTGTCTCATCCGGTTCCTTTGACGGAATGATTCAGCTGGATGCATCGGGGGAGTTTCTGGGATACTATGGCTACAACAATGTGCCTGTGACGGCGCTGGAGCTTGTGCAGGATTTTCTGTTTACCGACGCCCAGAAGGAGCGGCTTTTCCACAAGATTCCGCTGGCCTTTTCCAATCTGGCCATGGACGGGAAAGGGCTCTGCTATACGGTGACGCAGCGGACGGAGACTGCGCCCCTGAAAAAGCATAATATTGCAGGCGTCAATATTCTGCAGGGAACTATCCCAGCAGCCGATCTGGCGGATCTGAGTATCGGCCCGGAGGGACAGATTTTTGCCGTCAGTGAGAGCGGCCTGATCTACGAGCTGGACAATGACGGAGAACTGCTCTTTACCTTGGGAGGACAGGCGGCAAACAGCGAACGAAGGGGGCTGTTTACCTTGGCAAGCGGTATTGCCGCGGACGAGAACTGCACGCTCTATGTGCTGGATAAGGAGAGAGGCATCGTACACACCTTTCTGCCTGCGGAATACGCACTGCTGATGCATGAGGCCATCAGCCTGTACCGCAGCGGCCGGTATCAGGAGAGCGAAGCGACGCTGAATCAGATTTTGAAGCTGGCCGGCAATCTGCAGATGGTATATCGTTATCTGGGTAAAGTGCAGATGCAGCTGGGAAATTATAAAGCGGCGCAGGAGAGCTACCGGCGCGGGGGAGAGGCCACCGGTTATTCCGACGCCTTCTGGGAGGTGAGAACCGGATACATCGGCAAAGGAGTCCGTTTTGCATTGCCGGTGCTGCTTGGGGCGGCGCTTCTTAAAATTCTTTGGAAAAGATCTGGGAAAAAGAAGAAATCTGCGGGGATTGTGTTAATGGATGGAAGGACGGCGGAGGAAAGAGGATTTTTGGAGAACCTGAAATTTGCTTTCCACTTTTTCAGGGCTCCTGCGGACAGCTTTTTTGAGGTGAAGATCGGGGCCAGAGGGACGGTGGGGACCGGAATCTGTCTGTATCTTCTGGGATTTCTGGCCTTCGGGTTTTATTATGCGGGACGCGGGTTTTCTTTCAGCACCATAAACTTAAGCAATACCTCACCGGCCTGGCTGGCAGTGCTGTTTTTTGTGCCGGTGGGACTGTTTGTTCTGTCAAGCTATATGGTCAGCGAGGTGAACAACGGAGAGGGAACCTTGAAGCGTATGTTCGTGGGAATGTCTTATGGGCTGATCCCCATGATCTGCATTCTTCCGGTGCTGACGCTTCTGACCCATGTGCTCACCCGGTCGGAGTCCTTTCTGGTGAACTGTGGTCTGGCGGCGGCGGTGGGCTGGACTTTGCTGCTGGAGCTGTCCGCAATCCGGGAAATTCACAATTATGAGCCCGGGCAGGTGGCGGTGAACGTGGTGCTGACTTTGTTTCTGATGATTGTGCTTATTTTTGCCGCGGCAATCATGTTCATGCTTTGGGATACGGTGTTGGATATGGGTTCCACGCTGTTTAAGGAGGTGGGGTATCGTGTTTTTCGCTGAGAAAAAAGTGAGGAGAAGGGCGCTTTCCCGGGCGGCGGCTGTGGGGGCGTTGTGTTTTGCTCTTTCGTTCTCCTGCGCCGCCGGCGCACAGGCTGCGGCCGGGGAGTTTGGCTCCAACCGGTACACCCGGCCCATGGCACAGAGCCGGCCCCTGCAGGGTTATGATCTGACAGGCTATACCCTGCTTCTGGAAAACGATGTACTTGCCGTGTACTGGCGTCCCCAGGTCGGTGGCCTTCGGGTCATGGATCAGCGCAGCGGCTATGTGTGGGGTACCATGGCGGAGGATAAGCCGGAGAACCTGAATCAAAAGTGGTCTGCCATCGCCAATTCCATGGTGGTCATCGAAGCATTCGACGGGGAGGGCAAGACGGTCAGGGCGGGTGCGGCGGAAGAAAACCTGCGTTGTGAAGCGTCCGGGAACGGTATTCAGGTCAGGGCAGAGTGGCCGGAATGGCAGATCGGGTTTAGCTTTTCGCTTGAACTGGAGGAGAACGGTCTGACCTTTTCCCTGGAGGATGAAACCATCCGGGAGGAGGGAGCATACCGGCTGGCCAATGTGACCTTTGCCCCGTTCTTCGGGGCGGTGTGGGGAGACTCTCTGCCGGGGTATGTGTTTGTACCGGACGGATGCGGGGCGTTGATCCGGTTCTTAAGTCCGAGGCAATATCTCACAGGCTATGCAAAGCGGATCTACGGGGAGGATCTGGGAATCGACGCCATCAACTCCTCTTTTGTGGGAGCGGCGAACACCGTGACGCCGGAGCAGCCGGCAACGCTGCCGTTGTTCGGAATGGTGCACGGGGAGGGGCAGAACGCCTATCTGGCGGTGGCGGACCGTGGGGAGGAATACGGCACGATTGTGGCGGAGCCGGCGGGGCTGGTGTGTGACTACACCCGGGCAAACATCCGGTTTGTGTACCGTCAGCTGTACGAGCAGCCGGTGAGCAGAGTGGGAGTGGGCGTGCAGACCGTGCAGCCCCGGAGGAATGAGGTAAATCCCGGAATCACTTACTACTTTCTGACCGGGGAGGAGGCCGGGTATTGTGGTATGGCTAAGGCGTACCGCAGTCTGCTGGAGGGGCAGGGAGTCCTGTCCGGCGGAGGGCTTGCGGGGGATGTGCCCGTCCGGCTGGATTTTCTCGCCGCAGATGTGGAGAAGCGGTTTTTCGGCACTTCCGTTTTGATTGCCACCTCGGAGGAACTGATGGAGAGGGCGGCGGAAGAACTGCGCTCTTTTGGGATCAGAGGACTGCAGCTTGGTTTGCTGGGCTGGCAGAAGGGGGGCCTGAACGGCTGTGACAAGACTGCCGCGGCAAAACGGACAGTTTACGGAAAGCTTTCTTCCCTGGAGGGCGGGGAGAAAAAGTGGCTTGCGCTGTCCCCCTTTTCCGCCGTGGAAGGGCAGTTTGACAAAAGGAGCGAAGGGGCTATTTCTCTGTCACAGGAACTGATTGTGAAAAAGGTTACCGACCGTGCTGGGGAAGAAGAGGATTGGCCGGGAAACATCTGTTATCTGAAGCCGGACAAGGCCCTGGCAGCGATGATGAATCAGACAGAGGAGCTTGTACCGGAGGGATGGGGACAGCTGCTTCTCCAGGATATGAATCTGCTTTACGGGGAATACCTGACCGGCAGAGAGAAGAGCCGCAGCGAAGTGCTTGCCGAGATTCAGGAGACGGTGAACGCGGTATCGCAGCGGTGCGAAGGGCTGCTTTTAACCAGGCCGAACAGTTACCTCTTCGGGGCAATGGACGGTTATGACCAGATTCCCATGACGAACAGTCAGTTTTTGTATGAGACGGACACCGTGCCCTTTCTGCAAATGGTTCTTTCGGGCAGTGTGGAGCTGTACGCCCCCTACGGGAACCTGAATTTTTACTCCGTCAGCGATGTGCTGAAGATGGCAGATTACAATACCAGCCCCACCTGGCTGTTGACGGAGGTGGATAACTACGAACTGCGCAATACCGCTTCCGCGAAATTATTCAGCACGCGATATGAGGACTGGAAGGAAAGAATCAGGGAAACCTGTCTTGTGGTCTGTCAGATTTTGGAGCAGACCAGAGGGCAGCGGTTCCTGAATCGCCGTGTGCCGGAGGACGGGGTTGTGGTAAATGAATACGAAAAGGGCGTTGTCTATGTGAACTATCACGCGACTGTGAAACAGGTGGACGGGATGGAGCTGCCGGGGGAGTCGGCGGTCTATGTTGAAAGGTTGAATGAAGATGGGAACTGACGGATTGCAGATAGGCCGCCACAGGCGGAAAAGGAAGAAAGGTGCGCGTTTGTCTCTGCGGGGGCGGAATGCGCTGGAGGGGTATCTGTTTCTGGCGCCCTGGCTTGCAGGATTGCTGCTCTTTACGCTGTTTCCTGTCGTGTACTCCATGTATTTGAGCCTGAGCGATGTGCAGATGGCGCCTGTCGGCATCAAAACCAGGTTTGTGGGAATTCAGTGGTATCAAGAGGCTTTTACCTTGGATACAACCTTTCCTCTGTCGCTTTTGGATACCATGAAATTCGTGCTGTTATCCACCCCGATGATCGTTGTGGCGGCGCTTTTGCTGGCGCTTCTTCTGAACGGGAAATTTAAGGGCAGGAGTCTGTTCCGGGGAATCTGTTTTCTGCCGGTGATCATCATCAGCGGCCCGGTCATTCAGGAGCTTTTATCAACCAGGGCGGCAGCAGTCATACGCCCGGAAAATTATGTGGTGTATGACTTTATGGTATCCCTTCCCGCCGTATTGTCGGGCCCGTTACTCTATATTTTTGACAATGTGGTGCTGATATTGTGGTTTTCGGGGGTACAGGTGGTATTGTTCCTGGCGGGCCTGCAGAAGATCGGACAGCCGGTGAGAGAGGCGGCATCCATAGACGGCGCCTCGGGCTGGCAGATGTTCTGGAAAATAGAGCTTCCCTTTTTGAAGTCGCTGATTCTCTTAAATGCAATTTATACATTGGTGCAGCTTGGCGCGTTCTCCAACAATGCGGTGAACAGGGAGGTAGTGAACAAGATGACGCTGGTGGGAAAAACCTATGGTTATTCCGCCGCTCTTGCGTGGATTTATTTTGCCTGTATGCTGCTTGTGACAGGCGTTACATTTTTGCTGCTGCGGGATAAGGGCGGGAAGCGCTGAGGTAATGGATGCTGTGGGCGGCATCATGGAGGTTGGTATGAGACGGGGAAGAAAACGGATGGTTTCGATTTTTTTGCGGTATTTTCTGCTGATTGGCATCGGTGTGGTATTTTTGTATCCGATTCTGTATATGATTTCCAATTCCTTCAAAAGCGTGCAGGATCTGGTCAATCCCACGGTGGAGTGGCTTCCTGCGAAGCTGTATCCGGATAATTTTTTAAGGGCTCTGAAAACGCTGGACTATTGGAAAACGCTGCCGTTTACGGTTTTGTACACAACGGCTGCCACATTGGCGCAGACGATAAGCTGTGCCATGGCCGGATATGCTTTTGCAAGACATGAGTTTCCGCTGAAAAGATTCTGGATGGTAATGTTAATTGCGGCGTTCCTGATTCCGGCCCAGGTGACGCTTGTGCCCAGATATCTGATGTTCTACAACTATGGCCTGACGAATACGCCGTTTGCGGTGTGGCTTCCGTCTCTGTTGGGACAGGGTGTGAGCAGTTCCATTTTTGTTCTGATTTTTGAAAACTTTTTCGGCAGCTATCCAAAGAGCTTTGACGAAGCGGCAAAGCTGGACGGAGCGGGCAAATTTACGATCTTCTTCCGGGTTGCGCTTCCTGTGGTAAAGCCCGCTGTCGTAGTGAGCGTCCTGTTTTCCTTTGTCTGGTTTTGGAATGAGACCTATACCTCCGGGCAGCTGATGGGCTCCGCTCTGCGCACCCTGCCCATGAAGCTGGAAAGCTTTGTGGCGGAATTCAGCAGTATCTACAGCACGGGGGACATGACGGCGAGACTGAATGAGAGCGCCAGAATGGCGGCGACTCTTCTGGTGATAGCGCCCCTGGGGGTGTTGTATGTGGTTTTACAGAGAAGTTTTATCAGGGGAATCGATGCGGCCAGCGGAATAACCGGTGAATAGTGTGAAAGAAATAAAAGAGCTGGTGATGCGTCTAAAAAAAGTGCCT
This sequence comes from uncultured Acetatifactor sp., assembly GCA_910586835.1. GTDB lineage: Bacteria > Bacillota > Clostridia > Lachnospirales > Lachnospiraceae > Acetatifactor. The sequence continues at coordinate 33,339 of CAJUJU010000011.1, read as the reverse complement.
TGAAGAGGCACTTTTTTTAGACACAAAGGGTTGAGATTGTTTCGGCGTCGTCATCCTCCGGGAGCGGACAGGGGAGGGTGGTGTGTTGTGCGATGGCATCTCTGGCGGTGAGTGCGGCCCGGAAAGCGGAGAAGGCTTCGGCCAGGGTGGGGATCGGATCCGTATCCTCCTCGATCATGCGGATCAGTGTCTGCAGCTGTGCATACATATCCTTATATTTGGCAGGAACGTTGATGGAGCGGTATTCCCCGGTGTCGGTCAAGTACAGGGAGATCAGATCGCCCTCCTCTTGATTTTCATGGCGAAACTGCTGTAAGGTCAGGGAAATACGCCCCCTGTCCCCCACGAATTCCTTCAGATTGTGGGAGGAAAGGCTGGGACTCCAGCCGGCCTCATAGTATCCCATACAGCCGTTTTCCAGGCGCACATTGATTACGCCGTGGTTGTCGCAGGGGGCGTCCGGGTCGATCTTTGCGGAAAAGCCGCTGACCTGGGTGATACGGGAGCCGGAAAACCACTGCATTACATCCAGATAATGGACGCCGCAGTCCACATAGGGAGGACAGTCCTCCATCAGCCGCTTGTAGCGGGGCCAGTCCAGAGCGTGATGGTTCTGTACCATCCGTATCAGCTTCAGATTGCCTACGGCGCCATCGCCTATCAGACGCGCCGCGGTCTGATAGGTACGGTTGTGGCGCAGGATATGCGCGATCAGAACTTTGGAGTCAGAGGAGCGCACCAGGTCGTAAAATTTTTTCCCGTCTGCCAGATTGGAGGCCAGTGGCTTCTCGCAGAGCACATGTATACCGGCGTACAGGCAGTCTCTTAAAATGCTCAGATGGCTGTCCGCGTAGGAGGCAATGATAACGATATCAAGCTTCGGATGATTCAGAAAAGCATGGTAGTCCGTGCCATAATGGCTGGCTCCATAACGTCTTGCAAAAGCGGAGGCGCGCTCCAGATTTTGATCTGCCACCGCGACGATATGTATATTGTCCCGGTAATAAATCTCTTTGATGTGTTGTTCACCGATGTGTCCGCAGCCAATCAACATGACGCCATACTTTTTTTTCATAAGAATGACCATACCTTTCCGCAGCCTGCGAATCCGGGCAGCAGGCTCATATGAATTTCCTTTGCCGTTTCTTTTGTGTATTTCAGTGAGGCAGGTTCAGAACGCGGGATGGCTGCGCAGGAAGTTCACTGCCATGCCAATGTCCGCGGCGGGGTTTTGTCCCACCTCCCGCTCGATGGTTAAAAAGCCGTTATAACCGATCTCACGAAGCGCCTTCAGATAGGCCTCAAAGTCTACCCGTCCCTGTCCCAGGGGAACCTCCTTAAAATACTCCTCCAGACGCAGGTCTCCGATGCCGCCCTCCGCAAAGAAGTCATAGATGACCCGGGGATCGGTTTTGCGGATCAGAACGCCGTCCTTGGCATGGGTGTGCACGATGTAATCTTTCAGGGTGTAGACGGCCTGCACGGGATCGTCGTCCGTCACCATCACCAGATTTGCGGGGTCAAGATTGACTGCGACGCCGCCTGAGCTTAAGCTGTCAAGAAACTCCTTCAGCCGGGAAGCGGGCTCGGGACCGGTCTCAATGGCGAAGAACGCACCGTTTTCATGGGCGTACTCGGCCAGCTCATTGCAGGCTTCCTGCAGGATCAGATAAGTATCATTCTTTTCGGCGGGAATCACCCCAATGTGGGTGGTCACTACCCGGGAGCCAAGTGCCAGGGCAAGATCCACAATCCGCTTGGAGCGCTGGATTTTGAGCGGGTTTTCCTCCCTGCGGGTGAAGCCGTGTCCCCCCAGGTCGCCGCAGAGGGCGGAGACGGTGAGACCGTTTCCGGATATGATTGCTCTCTTTTCGGCAATGTCGGCTGCGGTCATGTTTTCCGGGGCCATTTCGCCCTCCACCGCATAGAGCTGTACACCGTCTGCCCCCAGTTCGGCGCATTTTTTCATGCTTTCCTCAAAAGGCAGCCTCAGCCAGTCGGATATGATACCGATTTGAAAATGATTCATACAATGTCCCCCGTTCTTTTTCGTTTTGTATGATTTCATTATAGAAAAAACCGGGAATCGGGGCAATGGTCAAAGGATGGAGAGATGTGGTTCCAATTTGCGTTCAGGAATCGAAAATTGGAACCATGTATAACAGAAAGGAAAACCTGTTCAGGAAGAAGAATTGCGGGTAGACTGAAAGCAAGAACAGTCCGAAAGATTTTCGGAACAACCACATATTGAAGGAAACGGAGGCATTATCCATGGGTAAAGTAAAGGTTGCAGTCATCGGCTGCGGTACGATTGCGAACAATGCGCATATTCCCGCGTATCAGAAAAATCCTGACGTGGAGATCACTTTTTTCTGTGATATCATTCCGGAGAGAGCGCAGGCGGCAGTGGAGCGCTATGGATGCGGAAAGGCGGTCACAGATTACAGAGAACTGCTCGACAGCAGGGAGGTGGATGCGGTATCCGTCTGTACCCCCAATCATGTTCACGCAGAGATTGCCATGGCATTTCTGAAGGCAGGAAAGGACGTGCTGTGCGAGAAGCCGGCGGCCCGTACCTATGCGGAGGCACTGAAGATGCAGAAATGCCAGGAGGAGACAGGTCGCATTCTGACCATCGGCGTCTGCAATCGTTTCAACACCGCCGTGAACAGGATTAAAAAGGCCATCGACTCCGGGGAGCTGGGAGAGGTGTTTCATGTGTATATCAGCTTCCGGTCTCACAGAAGCATTCCCGGACTGGGAGGGGCGTTCACCACGAAGGCCATTGCCGGCGGAGGCGCTTTGATCGACTGGGGCGTGCATTTTTTGGATATCGTGATGTACTGCTGCGGCGATCCCAGACCCAGAACCGTATCGGGACAGGCTTTCAGCAGGCTGGGCAAAAACATTGACGAGTATACCTATGTGGATATGTGGGCGGGCCCGCCCGTAAAGGACGGCATCTATGACGTGGATGATTCCGTGACGGCGGTGATCCGCACGGAAGGCCCGGTGATTACCGTGCACGGCGCATGGGCGCAGAATATCGGAAAGGACGAAATGTACATTGACTTCATGGGCGATAAGGCCGGGATACGTCTGCAGTACGGCGGAAATTACACCATGTACAGTACAAAGGACGGAGCGCTGATCGAGAGCACGCCAAGCTATGTCTCCACCAACCACTATGAAAATGAGATCAATGCGTTTGTTGATCTGGTGCAGAACGGCGGCGACAGTCCTGCAAGCATCCACAAGGCAGTGATTACCTCCCAGATCATGCAGGCGATTTACGATTCCTCCGACGCGGGACGGGAGATTGTGCTGGTGTAAGGGGAAAAGCCTGAAAGCCATTGGAATCACAACACGGAAAATAAGATACTGAAGAGGACGAAAGTTTTGAAACGAAATTTTCGTCCTTTTTTAATTTGAACAATTGAAACAAAGTATTTTTGGTAATAAGCTATCCATATAAAACCAAAAATAAGAGGAAGCGCCGGAAAACATTTGCTATAATCATACATGTCAAACCGAAAGGAAATGAGCATGGAGTGGAATGAAAAACTACAGGAAATTATTGACTATGTTGAAAATCATTTACAGCGAAAAGAAGAATTGATCGACAGTGAAGAAATTTCAAAAATTGCAGGATGTTCTTTTGGCTTTTTTCAGAAGGTATTTTCATACATGAACGGCATCAGCTTTGCGGAATATATTCGTTCACGAAAATTAACTTTGGCCGGATATGATTTGAAAAGCACAGATTTAAAGGTCATTGATATCAGCTATAAATATGGTTATGATTCTCCTACTTCATTCACAAAAGCGTTTCAGCTTTTTCATGGAGTATCGCCAAGAGAAGCACGAAATCGGGATGTTGTCTTACAGGTTGTTCCGAAAATGCAGGTATCAGAACGCCGTGAATATTCCTGGAAACTTGAACAAAAAGAAGGCTTTCGGTTAGTGGGGAAGCGTATCATTGTTTCTTGTGAGGACAATCTTCATTTCAGGAAAATTCCGGAATTTTGGAATGAATGTCAGCGTGACGGTACTTTTGCTAAGCTGATTTCGATGGATACGGCTGTCCCCAAAGGGATCTTTGGCCTGTTTGGCACTTATGAAGAACAATCAAGTGAAATGGAATATTCCATCATGGCCAGATCGGATCAGGAACTGCCGCATGGTTTTACTGAAGTCAATATCCCGGGCGCCACATGGGCAATTTTTGATTGTAGAGGTTCCGTTCCGCAGGCAATACAGAAAGGCTGGCAATATCTCAATGAAGAATGGCTTGTCAAATATCCGTTTCAGCACGCGCAATGTCCGGAAATAGAATGGTACAGCAATGGAAATGCATATGACAGCGACTATTTGAGTCAAATATGGATACCGGTTATAGAGGAGGAATAAAACATGGTACATTTGGTTTATTGCGATAACGCAGGCAAAAAAGGTGAAAAGGTATTAGATAAAATTTTGGCAGGAACCAAAACAATGATTGTGCGTGGGGCAGCAGGAAGAAAAATTCCCCACAGCAGAGTTTTTGAAGGGGAGCGTCTTTATTTCATGGAAAAAGGAAGCGCGGAGATTGCCACAACCGCCATTGTAAAGAAAGTGCAGAATTTTGTGAAATTGTCCGATGAAGAAATCACAAAAACGCTTGCGGATCATCAGAGTAAATTGAACTTATCAGATAAGCAAAAAGAGCGGTGGCATAAAAAGTGTCTATGCCTGGTGGAGTTTGAAAATGTCACAAAAATAGCGCCCCTTGCTTTTGAACATCAGGGAAATATGGACGATTGGCTTATTTTGGAAAAGATTGAAGATGTTATTGTGGGAACAAGTATTCCGTATAATTATGACAATTCTAAATTTTGAGCCGGAGGGGTAGCTTGTATTAAAAGAAGAAGTGAAAGAAGCCCGGCAAATCCGAGAGAGCAATTACTGGATCCTGCGGCAGGAACAGCAAAAAGACGCCCCACAGGGCGCAGGATATGAAATGGTAACAGAAGGTGTAAATGTTACATATCTTCAATCAGGATAAAGCCTCCATCTTTTTTGCCATTGAGAAATGTAAACATGGTAGGTTCCCCTCCGCCGTTTATATAAAAGGGCAGCCAATTTGTGTGCAGCTGTAATAACAGCGTATCATCAGAATTTATTTCACTGTTTTGAAAAAGGGCTGGAATACCACAGAATTTATCTACATCTAACTGTTTAAATTCTGTGGTGACTAGTTCTTCCCTTTCAGTTGTCTGAGGTATCCAGATAGATTCACTATCTACGGTTGGACCAACACAGAAATTCTCTGTATGAATATATTCCGGGATTTTTCCATCAGGCTGAACTACAATCGCATTTTCGCCCTCATCAGGATAAATGATATCCGGGTCAAAAAACGGATCAGTTTTATCTTCTGGCTGCGTCATGAAAATATATGCTAAAGTCAAATCTTTCAAATCATTATAAAAGTCATTTAATCGTATCTGACCTATAAATTTTAATGGACGATTATCCCACGGAAGGCTGACCGGCCATTGAGGGGCGGCAATCCAATCCGGTTGTCCGCCAAATCTTGTTGTATATCGTTCACCACTGTCTATACTTTTAGAAAAAAAAGAGTTTATTTTGTAAGTTTTCATTTATATATTTCCTTTCCTGTTTCCCTTATGTTATATCTTCCCATAGGGTATTAGGAACCCTGATCAGGGAAAAATGAGGGAAAACAGATTGATGTAGAACATTATAACACAAACTATACGGGAATTGGCAAACGGATTGAAGTGCTTTCAAATTTTTTTAAAATATGCCGACGTGGGAACAAAAAAGGTTGACATTTTGCGGCAGCATCGGTATAATGACCTCAAGTTTCATGAAACAACACATGATAATGCGAGGAAGAGAAGAAGTACTGTCGATCTACTTTTCACAGAGAGCTGCCGTACGGTGAGAGGCGCGAAAAGCTTGACAGGAATACATCTCGGAGCAGCAGACCCAAATGCGGAATGGCGCAGAGTAGGCTCTGACGGATGGCCCCGGTATCGGCCAAGAGTATTGTTGGATACTTGCAGAGCTGCAGGATGTGAATTTTGCAGGAAAAAAGGTGGTAACACGGGTTCAGACCCCGTCCTTTCCTAAGCGGAGGGACGGGTTTTTTTGTGCGAGCAGAGAGGAAAGCGCCGTGCTTGCACGGGCGTTTGACGAACGCCGCGACAGCGAGACGGGAGTCGAGCCTGCGCGAGCAGAAAGGAAGGAGAACAGAAAATGACAGTATTTGAGGAACTGAAAGCGAGAGGGCTGTTGGCACAGCTGACGGACGAGGAGGAGATCAAAGAGCTGATCAACAATGGAAAGGCGGTCTTTTACATTGGGTTTGATCCCACTGCGGACAGCCTTCATGTGGGACATTTTATGGCGCTGTGCCTGATGAAGAGGCTTCAGATGGCAGGTAACAGGCCCATCGCCCTGTTGGGCGGCGGAACAGCCATGATCGGAGACCCTTCCGGGCGCACGGACATGCGGAATATGATGACCACGGAAATGATCGATCATAACTGCGAATGCTTTAAAAAACAAATGAGCCGCTTCATTGAGTTCGGAGAGGGAAAAGCCATGATGGTAAACAATGCGGATTGGCTTCGGGATCTGAATTATATTGAGTTTATCCGGGATATTGGCGCGCATTTTTCCGTGAACCGCATGCTGACGGCAGAGTGTTACAAACAGCGGATGGAGAAGGGGCTGAGCTTCCTGGAGTTTAACTACATGATTATGCAGAGCTATGATTTCCTTTGCCTGTATGAAAAATACGGCTGCAATATGCAGTTCGGCGGAGACGATCAGTGGAGTAATATGCTGGGCGGTACGGAGCTGATCCGCCGTAAGTTGGGGAAGGATGCTTACGCCATGACCATCACCCTGCTGCTGAATTCCGAGGGAAAAAAGATGGGCAAAACCCAGAAGGGAGCCGTTTGGCTTGACCCGGAGAAAACCTCTCCCTACGAGTTTTACCAGTATTGGAGAAATGTTGATGACGGGGATGTGTTGAAATGTCTGCGCATGCTCACCTTTCTGCCGTTGGAGCAGATCGAGGAGATGGATCATTGGGAGGGAAGCCAGCTGAACCGTGCAAAGGAGATTCTTGCCTTTGAACTGACCCAGATGGTGCATGGAGCGGAGGAAGCACAGAAGGCACAGGAGAGTGCAAAGGCTTTGTTTGCAGGCGGTATGGCGGATGCCAATATGCCCACCTGTGAGCTGACGGCGGAGGACTTCCAAAACGGAACCATTGATATTCTGGGAGTTCTGGTGAAGGCGGGACTTACCGCTTCCCGTTCCGAGGCGAGACGGGCCGTAGAGCAGGGCGGCGTCACCGTTGACAATGAAAAGATTACCGACCTGAAGACAGCTTATGCGCCGGAGGCATTTGCCGGAGACGGAATCGTTGTCAGAAGAGGAAAAAAGAACTATAAAAAAATTGTTGTGAAATAGGGAAAAGTGCCAGGACGAAATTTTCTGTTCGAGAAAAAGGGAACATGGACGTGAGTGTTCCCTTTTTTGTTCCTTAAAATTGACAAAATAATTACGGATAATGCCTGACTTGTATGAAAATATTTTTTGATATACATCTTTGTTCAGAAATGTTATAATGTTCTTGTTTAAATCAAAGAAGGTATACAAAACAGGAGAGGCAGTCCACAATGATTACGGAAAGAAACGGCATTTTCGTCCTGGAGACAGAACATACCTCCTATCTGTTCGGGAGTACAGAGACGGGACACCCGGAGCATCTCTACTACGGAAGGAAGATCCGTATCCGGGACGACAGGGCGCTGCGGGAAAAGCATGCTTTCTGTCCGGGAAACGGAATTTATTATGACGACGGGCACAAAAACTTCAGCCTGGAGGATGCCTGTCTGGAAATGTCCTCCTTCGGAAAGGGAGACATCCGGGAACCCTTTGTGGAAATCGTGTATGCCGACGGCAGCTTTACCTCGGATTTTCTGGTGGAATCCTTTGAAATTACGGAGACAAAGCAGGAGTACGCTTCCCTTCCCGGCTCCTACAGCGAGGACGGCAGAGTGGAGCATCTGTGCGTAAGGCTGCGGGAACGGTGTCATGCTATGGTGCTGGAGCTGCATTACTATGTGTATCCGGAATGTGATGTGATAGGGAGGAGCGCAAGACTGATCAACGAGGGACAGCAGTCTGCGGTGGTGAAGCGTCTCATGAGTACGCAGCTGGACTTTTCCGGGGCAGGCTATGTATTTACTTCCTTTACCGGAGGCTGGGCCAGGGAGATGAAGCGCACGGACGTGCGGATCCAGGCGGGAAAGCATGTAAATTCCTCTTATGCAGGCGTCTCCTCCAGCAGGGCAAATCCCTTTGTGATGCTCTCCCGGGAGCATACCACGGAGGACGCTGGCGACTGCTTTGGCATAAATCTGATTTACAGCGGCAATCATTATGAGTCTGCGGAGGTCAGCGGCTTCGGGAAGACGCGTCTGGTGGCGGGAATCAATCCCCAGTCCTTTTCCTGGAACCTGGAACCGGGGGAAGCCTTCGAAGCGCCGGAGGCGGTGATGACCTTTTCACATGAAGGCTTTAACGGTATGAGCGGGCAGATGCACCGGTTTGTCAGGGAGCACATCGTGCGGGGAACCTGGAAGCGGAAGGTGCGTCCCGTGCTCTTAAACAGCTGGGAGGCGTCCTATTTTCACATCAATGAAAGAAAGCTTCTGAACCTTGCAAAGGCGGGGAAGGAGGTGGGAATTGAGCTGTTCGTCATGGACGACGGATGGTTTGGGGAGCGGGACGACGACACCCGTTCGCTGGGTGACTGGGATGTAAACGAAAAAAAGCTGCCCGGCGGGTTGAAGGGAATCTGTGATAAGGTCAGGGCTCTTGGGCTGGAGTTCGGCATCTGGGTGGAGCCCGAGATGGTGAACGTGGAGAGCAATTTGTACCGGGCACATCCGGACTGGGTTATGGATATTCCAGGCAGGGAGCATTCCGAGGGGCGTAACCAGCGCATTCTGGATCTGACTCACAGCAAGGTGCAGGATTATCTGATTGAAGAAATGACGAAGGTCTTTTCGGCGGCGGATATTTCGTATGTGAAATGGGATATGAACCGCATTTTCTCGGATGTGTATTCCAGGAACCGGAAGCCGGAGGAGCAGGGTGAGGTGTTTCACCGCTATGTGTGCGGCCTGTACCGATGCATGAAGGTTCTGACGGAGCGTTTTCCCGGGATTTTGTTTGAGGGCTGCAGCTCGGGCGGCAATCGCTTTGACCTGGGGATCCTGTGTTATTTTCCGCAGATCTGGGCCAGCGATAATACGGATGCCCTGTGCCGGGCGGAAATCCAGAATGGCTACAGCTACGGTTATCCCATCTCTGTTGTCAGCGCCCATGTGTCCTCCTGTCCCAATCATCAGACCCTCCGCAACACACCGTTGGAGACCCGTTTTCATGTGGCGGCCTTTGGCGTCTGCGGATATGAATGCAATTTCTGCGACATGAGCAGGGAACAGCTGCAGGCGGTCAAAAACCAGATAGCCCTGTACAAGAGATGGAGAAGAGTTCTGCAGTTTGGTGATTTTTACCGGGGCAGAAGCTTTGCCGGGGAAGACGGCGGTTTTCACAGCGCAATCGGCATGAACGGACAGAACACCATGGAATGGACCTGCGTTGCGCCGAACAAAAAGAGGGCGGTGGGCATGCTGTTTCAGAAGCTGGTGGTTCCCAACGATTCCTTTGCGTATTATCAGGCCAGAGGATTGAGAGAGGATACCTGTTACCGGTTTACCAACCGAAGTCTGAAATACAATCTGAAGGAGTTCGGGGGACTTGTAAACATGCTTTCTCCGGTTCATATCAAACAGGATTCCCTGGCGGAGGCGGTGGCGGCCAGGCTTGTGAAGTTGGAGGGCGAGACGGAGGACTGCCTTGTCTACGGTGACGAGCTGATGTACCACGGGGTGAAGCTGAAGCAGGCCTTCGGGTCGGTTGGCTACAGCAAAGAGGTGAGGATCTATCAGGATTTTGGCTCCAGAATGTATTTTATGACTGAGGCAGGGGAATAAGGTTAAAAAGATATTGTACCCGGGTGTCCGGGGAAAAGTGAGGAATAATGGAGAAGGAAAAAAACACAAAAAAGAATCTGCTTTATTTTCCGCTGGGCACAGTGGGGCGGGACGCCGTTTACTGTCTGATCAACAGCTATCTGCTGACCTTTGTGCTGTTTACCCGTTCCCTGACCGGGGCGCAGATTGCCGCCATTACGGGAATCATGATTGCGGCCCGGGTGTTTGACGCGCTGAACGATCCCATTATGGGAAACATCATCGAGAGAACCCGGTCCAGATTCGGGAAATTCAAACCCTGGCTGGTGGCGGGCGGACTGTCTACTTCTGTGGTGATCTATCTGATGTTCAATGTCAGGCTGGAGGGCTGGGCTTTTGTGTGCTTCTTTGGGGCCATGTATTTTGCGTTCAGCATCACCTACACCATGAGCGATATCTCCTATTGGGGGATGATTCCGGCGCTGGGCTCCGACGCGGATGCCAGGAATCAGTTTACCTCCAGAGCCACGTTGTTTGCGGGGATCGGCGCAACGCTGGCCTCCATTCTGATTCCGCTGTTTACTGCGGGTTCCGGGGCAATCGGCGGAAACACGGCGGTGGCATACGGCAGAATCGCCCTGATCGTGGCGATCCTGGCTCCGCTGTTTATACTGTTTACCGTTCTGGGGGTGAGGGAGCACAGGGAGCCTGCCGGGGCGGAGAGGAAACGGGAGAAGTTTTCCCTGAAGCAGGTGTTTCGGACCATTGCCAGAAACGATCAGCTGGTCTGGGCAGCGGTTATTTTTCTGATTCAGCAGGTGGGCAACGGACTGGTCATCGGCGGAATCAGTTCCACCTACATTTATTTTACTTTTGGCTACGACGGGGGGCTGTATTCTCTGTTTACCACGGTGGGCATGTCGGCTACGGCATTTTTGATGATTTTTTATCCGGCCATCTCCAGGCGCATGCACAGAAAGAAGCTCATGGGGATCATGTCTGTGATTGCCGTTTGCGGATATGTGCTGATGCTGACGCCCCTGATTTTGTCCGGAGCAGGAATGGTGGGATTCTGGCTGATGGTGGCGGGGTATATGCTGTCTAACTTTGGCCAGTACTGTTTTTATCTGATTATGATGATTTCCATTATGAACACGGTGGAGTACAACGAGTATAAATTCGGCGTCAGGGAAGAGGGGATTATCGCTTCTCTGCGGCCCTTTATCACAAAAATGGCTTCCGCACTGATCGTGGCGCTCACCTCCGTCACCTATCTGATCTTTGGGGTTACGGATTACACCAACCGGATTTCCGAACTGGAACAGCAGTGTGCCCAGAGCCTGATTTCCGAGGAGCAGAAGCTTGTGGAGATTTCGGGGGTAATATTCGGCGCAGAGGGACAGGCAGGTGTGTCCGGCGGTCAGAGCGCAGGGCTTCTGGTGGCCATGACGGTACTTCCCTGCGCGCTGATGTTGATATCCTATTTTCTGTATCGGAAAAAATACAGGCTGGATGAAGAAGAATACGACAGGATTTGCGGTGAACTGGAAAAGGGCGTAAAGCGGAAATAATTGAGTCAGTTCGAAAAGCATCCTATGGAGCGGGCGGCGGGAACCGGAGGGATCATCAATGGCGGGAATGACAGAGAAAAACAGGCTCACTATGGCAGACGGGATTACCATGGAAAGCAGTATCGGAGAACTGTACCGGACCCCGGTAGGGCACGACGCGCTTGCCAAGGTGCTGCTGCAGCTTGGGTTGCCCGAAGGGCTGATTACCAATGGGCTGGTTTCCGGACTGAAGCTGAAGACAGTGGCCCGGCTGACAGGGAAACGGCTGGGGACGGACTTTTATGATGCGCTGCTGCATCTTGTAAACAGTGAAAGGGATGAGCCTGGTGCTTCCACAGGAGAAATCGTGCCAAAGTGGTGGAAGGAGGCAGTATTCTATCAGATTTATCCGCGCAGCTTCTGTGACAGCAACGGGGACGGGATCGGAGACCTGCCGGGCATCACGGGAAAGCTGGACTACCTGAAAGAGCTGGGGGTAGACGCATTGTGGCTGTCCCCGGTCTATGACTCGCCCAACGACGACAACGGTTATGACATCCGGGATTATGAGGCCATCATGAAGGAATTCGGCACCATGGAGGACTTTGAACGGCTGCTGGACGAAGTGCACAGGCGGGACATGCGGCTGATTATGGATCTGGTGGTAAATCACACCTCCGACGAGCATGTGTGGTACAGGCGGGCGCTGGAGGATCCGGATTCTCCTTACCGTTCGTATTATTTTTTCCGCAAAGATGACGGCAGCCGCACGCCGCCCAACAACTGGACCTCTTTTTTCTCCGGCCCTGCCTGGAATTATGATGAAGCCTCCGACAGCTGGTCGCTGCATCTGTTTTCCAAAAAGCAGATGGATCTGAACTGGGACAATCCGAAAGTCCGGGAAGAGATCATCGCCATGGTGAACAGGTGGCTGGATAAAGGAGTGGACGGCTTCCGCATGGACGTCATCAATTACATCTCCAAGGAGGAAGGGCTTCCCCGGGGGAATGAGACCATCGGAGGACTGATGGGATATCCGGGTATCGAACATTATTACTACGGGCCCAGGCTTCATCAATATCTGCGGGAGATCCGGGAGAAAGCTTTTGAGCCCCACGGGGCTTTTTCTGTTGGTGAGACTCCTGGTCTTGGCATGGAGATGTGCCGGCTTGTGACGGGGGAGGAGCGTAGGGAGCTGGATATGGTCTTTTCCTTTGACCATCTGGAGACGCCGGGACATGTGCGGCTGGAGGATTACGCTTATGATTTGAACTATTTCCGGGATTATATGATCGACTGGATGGAGCATTATGGAAATAACTGCTGGATGTCCCTGTTTTACAACAATCATGATAATCCCCGGATGATCAGTAAGATTACAAAGAATGAGGCCTGCCATGGAGCTTTGGCGAAGCTGCTGGCAGTCATGCAGTTTACGCTGAGGGGGACGCCATTTTTATTTCAGGGGGATGAGATGGGACTTGCCAACTACGCCTTTACTTCCATGGATCAGATTACGGATGTGGAGGCGAAGGGATATTATGCGGAGCATATTCAAAGTGAGTCCGAGGAGCAGGTGTTTGCCGCTGTTCTGGCGGGGACAAGGGAGCACTGCCGTGTTCTCCTGCCCTGGAATGAAAAGCTGCCGCCCTGGCATGAGGGGCTTTGCCAGGAGCCTAAGAAGGAGGTTACACAGGCATACAGAAAATTACTTCGGCTGCGACATGAGGAGAAAACGCTGGTTTACGGCGGATTCCGTGTCCTGAGCAGAAAGAAAAACCGCTTTGTCTATGAGCGGAAGCTGGGAGAGCGGACGTTTCTGGTGGATTGCAATCTGGGAGCGGTGCCCTGCAGAGCCTATCCTCTCAGGGAAGACTGGAAATTGGTATACGATACGGAAGAGACAGAAGAAGGTACAAGCGTGGGTCATGGCGGCACGGGCAGAAGAGGGGACAGAAAGCTGCTGGAAGTCTATGGAGCGCGCATCTGGAGAAAAGAGACTTAGCCGCCTGTGAAAACGGGTAAAGTAATGGTTTGGCTGTGGTTGAAAGAATGGAAACATATCGGATTGGAGAAATCATCAAAGAGGAGCGAATCAGGAAAAGGATTTCGCAGGAAGAACTGTGCTTTGGCATCTGCTCTGTTTCAACGCTGTCAAGGATAGAAAACGGCACGCAGAATCCCTCCTTCAAGGTGAAGGAAGCGATTTTGGAACGGTTGGGACACAATACGGACAATCTGGTGATCTACGCCGAGGACAGCGAGATCAAAAAGCACAGGCTGGAAAACGAGATACTTGCCCGGATGGTGCATTGGCAGGAAATAGACAGTCTGTTGGATGAGTATAAACAGTTGATTGCAAACAGGGGAACCGAAGAACAGCTGGAGGTACAGTTCTATAAAATGGCGGAGGCCATACAGGCGTTTTACAGACAGATGTGGGAGTGGAAGAGGGTCAGAAAGCAGCTGACGGAGGCGCTGCGGATCACGCTGCCGGGATATGAGATCGAGCAAATTGACGATATCAAGTTGCTCTCCGGGGCAGAATTGCAGATTCTGAACAATATTGCACTGACCTACGCAAAGGAGACAGAAAATGATAAAGCAATCCGCATTCTGGAATTTTTAGTGCGTTATCTGGAAAAGGGGAAATTAAATGTGGAGTCTCCGGGTAAGTATTATCCTGTTTTGCTGTGTAATTTAGTGAAACTTTATGAGGCAGAAAACAGATACAGAGAAGTGAAAATATGTAGTAAGAAAGGGATGGATTATTGCATTAGCCAAAGTCGCCTGAATAGCTTTGCAGAACATTTATTTTATTACGGAAAAGCCTGCCACAAACTTGGTGAATCTGAGGAAGCAGAAGTATATTATAAGCGTTCCATCAGTTTATTTGAGTCGATAGGAAGAAATGATGCGGCAAAGGAAGTTCGTAGCAGGCTTAACAAATTAGATGGTTGCATTGATGAAGGGAAGGGGATCTTCTTCGCAGACCAGGATTGCTGAAGGCGTTGTTTCAGCAGTCTCTTCAGCGATGGCGCAGGAACTGTTCAGTGCGGTAAAGAGCAGAGAAGTGCAAAGTAACGTAGCAAAAATTTTCTTCATAGGTTGTTCTCCTTTGTTATTTGATAGTGTCAGAATAAGTCTGATATTGTCGAAAAACCATGCTATCTGACGAAAAGAAAAATTTTCGTCAGACGACATGGTGCAGGAAGCTGCAACCTACTACTATTATTATAATTTTCATGCGCGTGGGAAGGAAACTGTGCTATGGAGGTGGTAGAAAAGGAGAAAACGCAGACCGGCGGAAGGATACATCAGATGAAGTATGGAAGCCGGCAAAGAGGTCGGGCCGGAAGAAATGGGCGGGGAAACACTTCTCGGGGAAAATGGAGATTGTGCCGAATACTACTGTAGTATAAATGTGCTGTGGACGGGCGGATGCCCCGCAGCCGGATAGAGGAGAGGATCTGCCGCCGTATTTGGAAGACCTGGATCTCAAAAAAGATAAAGGGGAAAAGTTCTGTCGTATCCCGCAGCTCAGGAGAAATGCCAATGAGCTGCGGGATATGTTTTTGCGTATAGAAGACGGTGCGTCAGACGGGTGTGTGCAGCGCGAAGCTTCTGTTAGTCGCTGAGTTTTACGATCACCATGTGGTCATACTGCAGAATGCTGCCCTCTGCCGGGTAGCAGGTCATGGAATTCATATGTTCCATAGCGGTCTGTATCTGTTCCGGATCGGGACTTTTCCACTGAACTCCAAGGCATTGGAAGAGACTGTGGATGCGTCCGTTGCTGTAATAATATCTGGGCTCCGCGTCTGTGTCCCAGGAGAAGAGGGATTGTCCCATGACGTCGCCCTGTATACAGGAGGAGTTCCGGGGGGCATCTCTTTTGCCGAGAAATACCACTGTGCCGTTGTAATCGCTGTCTTCGGTATACTTCAGAATATCGTGCTGCAGCTGACAGGCGAGGGTATAGTCGCCCTGTGCGCGGAGGCTGTCGGTATAGTACAGTCTGTTGGTGACGGAGGCCTGGTGCCAGAGGGTGACAAGAATCAGGCCTGCCAGGAGAAGGGAACCTGCCCGGCGCAGAAGCGTCGTGGCTGGGGAAGAATGCGAAGCATTCTTCGAATTGCCTCGAGGAGGCAATTTTTTATCAGGATAACCGGTTCTGCCGCCCAGGAGGAGTCCGCCGCACAGGCAGGCAATCACTGCGGTGGAAAAGGGCAGAACCAGCTGGGCGCGAACCACGGGACGCTCACCCAGAAGGACGGACATGTAGAAGGGCGCGGCATACACTGCGGCCAGCAGGAAGAGCTGCCAGAGCCTGTCCCCCTTTTTTCGTTCCGATGCGGTAAAAATGTGCCGGATCAGAAAGACAGCCAGTACGATACACAGAATGCCATATTCCGCAAAATAGTAAGTGCCGTATCCCGTGTATACGTCCCGCACATGTGCCAGAGGCTTTCGCAGCGCGGTGAAAAAGCCCAGCTTTGCCCAGCTGAACTGATCCGCCAGGTAGGAGGAAGAAGAAAAGAACAGGGCTGTGATCAGCTGGTTTAAGAGAAAACCGATCAGAAAAGCCGCCGCCATGCGCAGGGTGTAGAAGAGCTGTTCTCTGACGGGAGGCGCCGGACTGCCAAAGCTGCGCAGGAAGATCACGGTGGCTGCTGCGGCTATGAACAGAGGCACCATGGCCTGGTAGGAGGAGAAGGGCAAAAGCAGCAGAAAGGCACAGAGGAGCAGACAGAGCCTGTCCTTTTGCAGCGCCCAGCGGTGGGCCAGGAGCAGACACAGCTCCAGCACGAGAAGAGCAAATGCGATCTCTAGGCTCTGGAGGGAAAAATAGAGCTGCTCCGTGACGATGGGATGGCTGAGCACGGCCATGCCGAACAGGAAGGCGAGAAGAGATTCTCCCCGGAAGCCCTCCGTTCTGCCGGTAAGCTCTTCACCCAGCCAGACTGCGGCGGCACAGGCCGTTACCAGAAGGATAAGGGAAAGGCCGGAGGCCAGGAAGGGATTGAAGCTCCTGTTTCCCAGAAGGTATTTAGTGAAGACAAGCCCCTGGCGTCCGATGGAGAGCCAGCTTTGGTACATGCCCTCCGGCCCGGCAATAACGCCTTCCGTGTCGATGCCGGGGAGGGTGCTGTGAAGTGCAGGCAGGTGCAAAAGCAGAGCGCCTGCGAAAAGCAGGATCAGGGCGTACCGGCAGCGTTTCAGGCAGGCGGCAAAGCGCAGGAGGGCAGGTTTTATCATATCTGTAAGGGATTTCCGCATGAGACAGACTCCTTTTCCATAAGTATTTTCCACACAAGTATACTATAGGCAGAGTCAAAAGGCAAACGCACAAACTTTCAATACAGGGTATTTTTTCATGCTTTCTCACATATCTATACTATAGGATATGACAGGAGGCTTTTTCTATGGATCATGCAGCGAGTACATACGACTTATATCGGGATATACAGCAGCGCACGGGAGGAGAGATCTACATCGGTGTGCTGGGACCGGTGCGCACCGGAAAATCCACCTTTATCAAGCGATTTATGGAGGAACTGGTGCTTCCCTACATGGAGGATGAGCACGCGAAGGCGAGAGCCCAGGATGAACTGCCCCAGAGCGCGGGCGGAAAGACCATCACGACCACGGAACCCAAGTTTATTCCCAACGAGGCGGCAGAGGTAACCTTAAACGGTGACATCGCCGTGTCGGTCAGGCTCATTGACTGTGTGGGATATATGGTGGAGGGCGCAGCGGGCCATATGGAGGAAGAGGCGGAGAGAATGGTGAAGACTCCGTGGTTTGATTATGAGATTCCCTTCACCCAGGCGGCGGAGATCGGCACCGACAAGGTGATGAACGACCATTCCACCATCGGCCTTGTCATCACTACGGACGGCAGCTTCGGTGAGATCCCCAGAGGGAACTATCTGGAGGCGGAGGAGAGAACCATCACCGCGCTGAAGAAGCTTCACAAGCCTTTTCTGGTGCTGGTAAACAGCCAGAAGCCCTACTCGGAGGAGGCCAGGAAGACGGCAAGAGAAATCGGTGAGAAATACGGGGTGTCCGCGGTTACGGTAAACTGCGAGCAGCTGAAAAAGGACGATATCAACATGCTGCTGGAGAATGTGCTCTATGAGTTCCCCATTTCCTCCATGGAGTTTTACATGCCAAAGTGGGTGGAGATGCTGCCGGAGGAGAACCGGATGAAGCAGGATCTGGTGCAGCGTGTGAAGCAGCTGATGAAGGACTACAATACCATCCGCGATGTGCTGGAGAAGCCGGTGGACCTGGAAAGCGAGTACATAAGGCGGTGCAAGACCGATACGGTCCGGCTTTCCGACGGCTGCATCAGGATCACCCTGGACGTGGAGGAGTCGTACTACTACGAAATGCTGACGGAGATGGTAGGCGAAAATATTTCCGATGAGTACCAGCTCATCAGCAAGCTAAAGAGCTTTGCCGCCATGAAGCACGAGTATGCAAAGGTGCTGGATGCGGTGAATATGGTGCGCATCAAGGGGTACGGCGTGGTCACTCCCGACAAGGATGAGATCATACTGGAGAGACCGGAGCTGATCAAGCACGGAAACAAGTTCGGCGTGAAGATCAAGGCATCCAGTCCTTCCATCCATATGATACGGGCCAACATTGAGACGGAGATCGCGCCCATTGTGGGAACACAGGAGCAGGCGGAGGATCTGATCGCCTTTATCAACCAGACGGACGCCCAGAACGGGATCTGGGGAACCAACATCTTCGGAAAGACTGTGGAGCAGCTGGTGAACGACGGCATTACGGCGAAGGTTGCGGTGATCGGAGAAGAGAGCCAGATGAAACTTCAGGATACCATGCAGAAGATTGTAAACGACAGCAACGGAGGCATGGTCTGCATTATTATATGATTTTCCCGGAGAGCGAAGCGTCCGGCCCCTGATGGCCGGGCGCTTATGCCGTTTCAGACTGTTTTGCCATTCCGCAGCAGGTACTGATCTGTCTGAATTGTTACGCACTTCTCCTTTTTGTCAAAATATAAATTGCTTTTTAATTCTTTTTTCTGTATAATGAGTATCGTCAAAACAGATTTTCGGAAAGGGGAATGGCACGGATGAGTGAAGTGTACGAAAAGCTTTTGAATTGTCTTGCATGTGTCCGGAAAAAGACGGATTTTGTTCCGAAAGCGGCCATTGTGCTGGGCTCTGGCCTGGGGGATTACGCGGAGGCGGTCAGGGTGGAATATGAGCTGCCCTACGGCGAGATCGAGGGTTTTCCCGTATCCACGGTTCCCGGACATGCCGGGAAATTTATTTTCGGATTTATCGACGATATTCCCGTGGTGTGTATGAAGGGGAGAGTTCATTATTACGAGGGTTATCCCGTCAGCGATGTGGTGCTTCCCACAAGGCTGATGAAGCTTATGGGCGCGCAGATCCTGTTTCTCACAAATGCGGCAGGCGGCGTCAACACATCCTTCCATGCCGGAGATCTGATGCTGATCAGAGATCACATTTCCGTTTTTGCGCCCAACCCGCTGATCGGGGCGAACATCGACGAACTGGGCGTGAGATTTCCCGATATGAGCACCATATATGACAGAAAGCTGCAGCAGCTGATCCGGGGGACAGCCAGGGAGAATGGCATTTATCTCCAGGAGGGCGTCTATGCGCAGCTGACCGGGCCATCCTTTGAGTCGCCTGCGGAGATCCGCATGATGAGGACGTTGGGATGCGACGCGGTGGGAATGAGTACCGTGGTGGAGGCCATTGCCGCAAATCACATGGGCATGAAGGTCTGTGGAATTTCCTGTATCAGCAATCTGGCTGCCGGTATGACGGACAATCCCCTGACCCATGAGGAAGTGCAGGAGGCGGCGGACATGGCGGCTCCCAACTTTAAGAAACTGGTGACGGAATCCGTGAAAGGAATGAAGCAGTTTATCGTATGAGAGAAGAATTGATCCGGGCGGCGCTGTCCGCCAGAGAAAACGCATATGTGCCCTATTCCGGTTATGCCGTGGGTGCGGCGCTTCTCACAGAGGACGGAGAGATTGTTGCCGGCTGTAATGTGGAGAACGCTTCCTTCGGCGCCACGAACTGCGCCGAGCGGACGGCCGTTTTTAAGGCGGTGAGTCAGGGAAAGAGACGTTTTCGGGCCATTGCCATAGCCGGGGGTGAAAAGGGGAAGGAGCCTGTGGACTATGCTTATCCCTGTGGTATCTGCCGTCAGGTGATGAACGAGTTTGTGGCAGAGGATTTTCAGGTTATAGTGGCCAGGAGTACGGCGGATTATCAGGAATACTGTCTGGACAAGCTCCTGCCTCACGGATTCGGAGGGGAGTCGATCAGATGAATATCAGACTGTATAATGCAAAAATACTGACCATGGAGAAACACAGGCCGGTCTTTGAGGGCGAGGTCTGGGTGAAAAACGACAGGATTGCCTATGTGGCGGAGCAGAGCGAGCTGCAGAGCGAATGGAAGGGAGATTTCCCCAGGATCAGCTGGGATATTGAGCTGGACTGTAAGGGAAACCTTCTGATGCCCGGATTTAAGAACGCCCATACCCATTCCGCCATGACCTTTCTGCGTTCCTACACCGACGATGTGCCGCTGCAGCAGTGGCTGAACGAAAAAGTGTTTCCCATGGAGGCGAAGCTTTCCAAAGAGGATATTTATGAGTTTACAAGGCTGGCCATTCTGGAGTATCTCACCTCCGGGATCACGTCGATTTTTGAGATGTATCTGACTCCGGACACCATTGCGGAGGCCTGTCTGGATATGGGGATGCGGTGTGTGCTGACCAGCGGTCTGAACAATTTCAGTTCTTCCATAGAGCAGGTGGAGGAGGAGTACCTGAAGTGGAATAAAAAGAATTCCCTCATCAGCTATCAGCTGGGCTTCCATGCGGAGTATACCTGTTCCAAGGAGCTGCTCTATCAGGTGGCGCAGCTTGCGCACAAGTATCGTGCGCCGGTCTATACCCATCTTGCAGAGACAAAGCGGGAAGTGGAGGAGTGTAAGGCCAGGTACGGCATGACGCCGACGGTATTTCTGGATACCATGGGGATTTTTGAATTTGGCGGAGGCGGCTATCACTGCGTCCACCTGACGCCGGAGGACATGGAGATTCTCCGCCGCAGGAGAATGTATGTGGTTACCAATCCGGCCTCCAACTTAAAGCTGGCCAGCGGAATCGCGCCTGTGGCCGAGCTTGACAGAAGGAAGATACCGGTGGCCATCGGCACGGACGGACCTGCCAGCAACAACTGTCTGGATATGTTCCGGGAGATGTTTCTGGTGACGGGGCTGAGCAAGGTGCGGGAGGAGGATGCGGCCAGCCTGGATGCCATGCGTGTTCTGACAATGGCTACCTTCCACGGGGCAAAGGCCATGCGTCTGCCGAAGGCGGATCTGCTTGCCAAGGGTAAGCTGGCGGACATTATTCTGATAGATCTGCATCAGCCCAATATGCAGCCCATTCATAATATTCCAAAGAATCTGGTGTACAGCGGAAGCAAGTCCAATGTGCTCATGACCATGATAAACGGAAGGATCCTGTACCGGAACGGCGAGTTCAACACAGGGGAGAGCGTGGAGACGATCTACGCCAGATGCGATAAGATTGTGAAGCGTATCATGAACGCTTGACATATTCTCTAAACAAACATATACACAGGAGGGAGAAGTAAAACATGTTAGAGAAATTTTTCAAACTGAAGGAGAACAAGACCACGGTGAAAACCGAGATCATAGCCGGTCTCACCACGTTCATGACAATGGCCTACATCATCGCCCTGAACCCCAATCTGCTCACGGGCTTCGGCGCCGAGGGTGCGGATTTGTGGAACGGCGTTTTCCTGGCAACCTGTATCGCGTCTGCCGTGGGCATGTTTGTCATGGCGTTTTTCGCCAACAAGCCCTTTGCCATGGCGCCCGGCATGGGTCTGAACAGCTTTTTTGCAATCGTTGTGGCCAACATTGCCGTGATGACCGGAATGACCTATGTTGCATCCTTTCAGGCTGCGCTCTGCATCATCCTGATCGAGGGTATTATTTTCCTGGTGCTCTCCGTGCTCAATGTGCGTGAGAAGATCGTGGAGGCCATTCCTCTGGGCGTGCGTCTGGGTATTGCACCTGCCATCGGTCTCATGCTGCTGAACATCGGCGTCGGCTCCAATGCCGGGGTATATTCCGAGACAGGAGGCCCTTTCTTTGTCATGAGAGACTTCTTCGGCGCGCTGACGCCCGGCATTGCGGAAACCACCATGGGAGAAGGCGGGTACACGACGATGGTACTGTCTGTTGTGACCATGTTTGTGGGCCTGTTTGTCATCGTGATTCTGGCACAGAAAGGGGTTAAGGCTGCGGTTATCATCGGTATGCTGGCAGCCAGCGTGATCAACTGGGCAGGTCAGGCGGTGTTCCTGAATGTCAATCCTTTTGCATCCCTGCAGGGGGCGTCCTTCCTGCCGCCCTTCGGTGATATGGCAGCCACCACGCTGTTCAAGTTCAACTTTGCCGGATTTGCAAAGATCGGCTGGTTTACCGTAGTCACTCTGATCGTGACTTTCTGTATCATTGACATGTTCGACACCATCGGAACGCTGGTGGGCACCGCAAGCCGTGCAGGCATGCTGGATAAGAACGGAAAAATGCCTCAGATGAAGGAGGCTCTGCTGGCGGATGCAGTGGGTACGGTAGTGGGTTCCGCAACGGGTACTTCCACCGTCACCACCTTTATTGAGTCTGCATCCGGTGTCGAAGCGGGAGGCCGCACCGGTCTGACCGCCCTGACCACAGGTATCGTGTTCCTGGCCTGCATGTTCCTTGCTCCCATTGCGGCTATCATCCCCGCAGCTGCCACTTCCTCCGCACTGATCTATGTGGGTGTGCTGATGGTGACCGGTTTGAAGAATGTGGATTTCAACGATATCACCCAGTCCCTGCCCGTGGCTCTGATGTTGATTGCAATGCCTGTTTCCGGCTCCATCGGACATGGTATCGGACTTGGCCTGATTGCGTATACTGTGATCAAGGTGTTTACCGGAAAGGCCAGGGATGTCTCCGTGCTGACCTATGTGCTGTCGGTGATTTTCCTTGTAAAGTTCTTCCTGGTGGCGTAAACGGCAGTTTTTGGCTGAAAAGGTTTCAGAGAGAAGTTAAGACAGGCGGGTCGGTTCAGTGCCGGTCCGCCTGGTATTCTTTTTGCTGTGTAAGCAGGTCGCTTCAGGCGGCGGAAGTGTGAATCGTATGGAATATATTGTGATGGCTGCGGCAATCGCCGCGTTTGTGATTGTGCTCCTGATTCTGGAGGCGTACCGGGCCAGGCAGGAGGAAAAGAAATTTATTCAGGGACTGTATGAGGATTATTTCCGGCTGTCCGACAAAAAATATTCCCTGGAGAGATTTGCCAATATTGACAGTTATTATCTGCGCCACAAGAGGGACGGGCAGATTGACGATATTACCTGGAACGATCTGGGGATGGACGATATTTTCAGGCGGATGAACTATACGCTCTCGGCCTCCGGTGAGGAGTATCTTTACTATGCGCTGCGGACGCTTGCGCAGGAAGAGGGGGAGCTTGGGCGTTTTGAAGAGCTGGTGACCTTCTGGGAAGGGCATCCCGACCGGCGGGTGCGCTTTCAGTTCCTGATGCATAAACTGGGCTACACGGGAAAGTATTCCCTTTATGATTATATAGACAATCTGGATTACCTGGGAGAGCGCTCCAACACAAAACATTTCGTGCTGGATCTGCTGTTTCTTCCGCTGATCGGCATGCTCTGGGTGAATTTTTCCGTGGGTGTCATAGGGCTTATCCTGTTGATGGTATACAATATCACGGTCTACTTCAGGGAGAAGAACGAGATAGACCCCTATGTCATCAGCTTTGCTTATATCCTGAGACTTATGGCGGTCTGTGACGAGCTGGAGAAGGAGAAAAACGCTTCGGAAAAGGGGTCGGTGCTGTGCCGGGAGCTGGAGCGGATCAGCACCCACAAGAAAAGGCTTCAGGCCATGCGGCGGAATTCCTTCTGGGTGATGTCCGCCTCCGCAGGCAGGGGCGGAAACGCATCGGGGGATATCGTGGGCGTGCTGATGGACTATGTGCGGATGGTATTCCATGTGGATTTGATCAAATTCAACCGGATGCTGAAGTTTTTGAGAGATCATGTGGAGGACGTGGATGCGCTGATCGGTACGTTGGGTTATCTGGAGACGACGGCTGCTGTGTGGATTTTCCGCCAGTCCCTGAACAATGGCTGGTGTGTGCCGGAGTTTGCGGAAGGGGAGAGGATCTCTCTGAAAGAGGGCTATCATCCGCTGCTGCATGAGCCTGTGAAAAACAGCATCACGGCGGAGCGCGGCGTGCTGCTCACCGGCTCCAATGCCTCGGGTAAGTCCACTTTTTTGAAAACCGTGGCGGTCAATGCGGTACTGGCCCAAACAGTGCACACCTGTGCCGCAGACGGTTACAGTGCGCCCTTCTTTCACGTCTATTCCTCCATGGCGCTGCGGGATGATTTGGACAGCGGGGAGAGCTATTATATTGTGGAGATCAAGGCGCTGAAGCGCATTCTGGATGCGGCTGCCGCAGGGGAGCGGCCGGTGCTTTGCTTTGTGGACGAGGTCTTAAGAGGAACCAATACCGTGGAGCGAATCGCGGCTTCCACCCAGATTCTGCAGTCTCTGGGGAGCGCGGGTATCTTCTGCTTCGCCGCTACCCATGACATCGAACTGACGGATCTTCTTGGAAATGATTATGATAATTATCATTTTGAGGAGGATGTGAGAGAAGGTGATATCTTCTTCAGCTACAGGCTGTATTCCGGCAAGGCGACCACCAGAAACGCGATCAGGCTGCTGGAGCTGATGGGTTATGACGAGGAGATCATAGAGCGGGCTTCCCGGCAGGCGGAGCATTTTCTGGCTCTGGGAGAATGGAAACTTACTTGACGGAAACAGGCGGCGTTGCTATACTGGTAATGTGGCGGTTTTCGGAAGAGAATCCCTCTTAATACGATCTGGCATGGAGGTTTATTATGACAACAAATTTAGTGGAATTCGGAAGAGTATTTCTGTCCTATGGCTTGCTTATGCTGATTATCATTGCGGTGGGCGCCGCTGCGATCACGGTCGGCATAACTCTTGCAAAGAAAAAGAACGGAAAGACTGAGTAGGAATGGCGAGATCTGCGGGACAGAAGCTGAAGCTTTTGTATATTATCAGACTTTTGACGGAAAATACGGATGAAAACCATCCGGTGAGCACAGCGGATATCATCGCTTATCTGGAGTCCAACGGGATTCGCTCCGAGAGGAAGAGCATCTATGACGATATCGAAAAGCTGTGTGATTTCGGCTACGATATCATTCAGGTTCACAGCAGGCTGGGGGGCGGTTATTATCTGGCAGGCAGGGACTTTGAACTGGCGGAGCTAAAGCTTCTTGTGGACGCGGTACAGTCCTCCCGGTTTATCACCACAAGGAAGTCCAGAAGTCTGATCAAAAAGCTGGAGCGCATGGCCGGAAAGTATGATGCCGGAAAGCTTCAGCGGCAGGTTTATGTAGCCGGGCGCATAAAGACGGAAAATGAGAGTATTTATTACAATATAGACACCATTCACCGGGCGATTCAGGAGAATAAGCGGATAGAATTCCAATACCTGGAATGGAATCTGAAGAAGGAGCTTGCGCCCCGGGTGGGCGGCAGGAAGAAGGTCAGCCCCTGGGCACTGATCTGGCGGGAGGAGAATTATTACCTGGCAGCTTTTGACAGTGTGGACGGCATCATGAAGCATTACCGTGTGGATAAGATGGGGCAGGTGAAGGTGGCAAAGGAAGCAAGAGAGGGACTGAACCAGTTTTCAGGCACGGATCCCGCGGCATATGCCAATCAGATTTTCGGAATGTTCGGCGGGACGGAGGAGACGGTGACATTGCAGTTTCCCAACCGGCTGGCAGGTGTGGTGCTTGACCGATTCGGCAGGGAGGCCGACATCCGTCCCATGACGGACAGAGTTTTTCGGGTGCGGGTGAAGGTCTCGGTCAGCGGACAGTTTTTCGGCTGGCTGGCCGGTATCGGACGTGAGGCTGTGATTGTGGGTCCTGCAGAGGTAAAAGAGCGGTATGCAGGATGGCTGGGCGACATTGTGAATACCATGCGCCTGACGGATGGCCTGCCGGGAAATTCCCACGAGCCGCCTGAGGACACATTTTGAGCATGTCAATATACAATCAGAAAAAAGACATCCCAATTTTTCATAAAATTCAGGTGTCTTTTTTGTCTATAATTTAGGACAGGTCTCCGTTGACAAGCAGCCAATTCTTTTTTATACTGTTATAGAGCGAACACAATATATAGAGATGCAAAAGGGGAAAATCTCAATATTTTGTATGACGATTCGGTTCAGCCTGTGCGTTGGGGCGCTAAAGCAAGAGTTCCGCCGGGCAAAGCCGTATCTTTTTTACACTTTTTTTGCGAAAGGATTGATGTGAATGAGCAGTAATTTTCATCAGGCAGTAAGGGATAATGTAAACTATGGGGCGGAGTTCCGGCCGGAAAAAACCGTACAGGTGATCAAGAAGGACGGCAGCAGGGAGGCCTTCAATGTACAGAAGGTTGTAAACGCGGTGGGCAAGAGCGCATACAGGGCGCTGACAAAGTTTACCGAGGAGGAGGAGCGCCATATCTGCCAGTATGTGGTGGATAAGGTCAATGAGCTGGACGCGGAGGAGATTCCCATCCCGGTGATGCACAATATCGTGGAGAGCGCCCTGGAGCAGGTGAAGCCGGTGGTGGCGAAGAGCTACCGGGACTATCGGAATTATAAGCAGGACTTTGTGCGCATGCTGGACGATGTCTATAAGAAGAGCCAGTCCATCATGTACATCGGGGACAAGGAGAACGCCAATACGGATTCCGCCCTGGTGGCCACAAAGCGGAGCCTGATTTTCAATCAGCTGAACAAGGAGCTCTATCAGAAGTTTTTTATGACTACCGAGGAGATACAGGCATGCAGGGACGGCTATATCTATGTGCATGATATGTCGGCCAGAAGAGATACCATGAACTGTTGCCTGTTCGACGTGGAAAACGTGCTGCGGGGCGGTTTTGAGATGGGCAATGTGTGGTACAATGAGCCAAAGTCCCTTGACGTTGCCTTCGACGTGATCGGAGATATCGTGTTAAGCGCGGCAAGCCAGCAGTACGGCGGTTTTACCGTACCCAGTGTGGATCTGATTCTGGAGCCTTATGCGGAAAAGTCCTACGAGAAATATGTGAAAAAGTATAACCGTCTGGGAATCGGGGCTGACAACGCGAAGAAGGAAGCCTATGAGGATGTGGTAAGGGAATTTGAGCAGGGCTTTCAGGGGTGGGAGTACAAGTTTAACACTGTGGGAAGCAGCCGCGGAGATTATCCTTTTATCACCGTCACGGCGGGCACGGGCACAGGCAGGTTTGCAAAGCTGGCAACCATCACCATGTTGAATGTAAGAAAAGGCGGACAGGGAAAGAAAGAGTGCAAAAAGCCGGTGCTTTTTCCCAAGATTGTGTTTCTCTATGACGAGAATCTTCACGGTCCCGGAAAGCCTCTGGAGGATGTCTTTGAGGCGGGGGTGATGTGTTCCGCAAAGACCATGTATCCCGATTGGCTGAGTCTGACCGGCAAGGGCTATGTGGCCAGCATTTACAAGCAGTATGGCAGGATTATCTCTCCCATGGGCTGCCGGGCCTTCCTGTCGCCCTGGTATGAGAGAGGCGGTATGCATCCTGCCGATGATCAGGACATGCCTGTGTTTGTGGGACGTTTCAATGTGGGAGCGGTGTCGCTGCACCTTCCCATGATTCTTGCAAAGGCCAAAAAAGAGAGCCGGGATTTTTACGAAGTGCTGGACTATTACCTGAACCTGATCCGTCAGCTGCACATCCGCACTTATGCTTATCTGGGCGAGATGCGTGCGTCCACCAACCCTCTTGCCTACTGCGAGGGAGGGTTCCTGGGCGGAAAGCTTGGGCTGCATGACAAGATCAAGCCACTGCTGAAGTCTGCAACTGCCAGCTTCGGTATCACGGCGTTAAATGAGCTGCAGGAGCTTTACAACGGAAAGTCTCTGGTGGAGGATGGCCGTTTTGCACT
Organism: uncultured Acetatifactor sp.; assembly: GCA_910586835.1. Classification (GTDB taxonomy): domain Bacteria; phylum Bacillota; class Clostridia; order Lachnospirales; family Lachnospiraceae; genus Acetatifactor. The sequence goes on along the minus strand of CAJUJU010000011.1, from coordinate 5,576 downwards.
GGAGGTCATGGAGTATATCAATGCAAAAGTGAATGAGTTCAAGGAGGCGGACGGTTATCTGTACGCCATTTACGGGACGCCGGCGGAAAACCTCTGCGGGGTTCAGGTGAAGCAGTTCCGCAATAAATACGGTATTGTGGAGGGCGTGTCCGACCGGGAATATGTGAGCAACAGCTTCCACTGTCATGTGTCGGAGGACATCACTCCCATTGAGAAGCAGGATATGGAGGATCGTTTCTGGAATCTTTGCAACGGCGGTAAGATCCAGTATGTGAAATATCCCATCGACTACAATGTGGAGGCCATCAAGACGCTGATCCGCCGGGCTATGGATATGGGCTTTTACGAGGGAGTCAATCTCTCCCTGGCCTACTGCGACGACTGCGGCCATCAGGAGCTGGAAATGGATGTGTGTCCCAAGTGCGGAAGCCGTAATTTGACAAAGATCGACCGCATGAACGGTTATCTGTCCTATTCCAGAGTGCACGGGGACACAAGGCTCAACGATGCCAAAATGGCGGAGATTGCGGAAAGGAAATCGATGTAGGACATGAGATATCACAATATAACGAAGGATGATATGCGAAACGGAGACGGGCTGCGTGTGGTGCTGTGGGTGGCGGGCTGCGGCCACTGCTGTAAAAACTGTCACAACCCCGTCACCTGGGATCCCGACGGCGGTCTTGCCTTTGACGACGCGGCGAAGGAGGAGATTTTTGAACAGCTGGAGAAGAGCTATATCTCCGGTATCACCTTTTCGGGAGGGGATCCCCTGCATCCTGCCAACAGTGCGGGAGTCAGAAAGCTGATGGAGGAGATCCGGGAAAAGTTTCCGGGGAAGACTATCTGGCTGTACACAGGGGACTCCTGGGAGGACATCCTGAACTATCCCGTCATGAAATATGTGGATGTGCTGGTGGACGGAGAGTTCCACGAGGAGGAGAAGGATGTGAAGCTGCGCTGGAAGGGCAGCGCAAACCAGCGTGTCATCGACGTGCAGAAATCGCTTGCTCAGGCGGATCCGCACAAGCCCGTGCTGCACTGCGGGGATTATGCGGAGTCCTATGAGCCGGTGGAGAAGCCGGAGCATGTCTGCGGCTGCTGCGATTAAGTGTGGCCGGTACGTCAGTCATCAGTCAAAGGAGAAGAGCAGGGATATGAAGAGAGCAGCGCAGTTTTTGAAAGTGAGTTCCGAGAACTTCATTCGTTCCGTGGGGGAGGAATTTCCGCAGTTTACGGAGGAGGAGATAGGATTGATGTACCAGTCTCTGCCGCTTCCGAAGCGTGCGACCAGAGGCAGCGCGGGGTATGATTTTTTTGCCCCCTTTCCGTTCAGGCTGGAGCCGGGTGAATCCGTTAAGGTTCCCACGGGAATCCGTGCCAGGATAGACGAGGGCTGGGTGCTGAAGCTTTATCCCAGAAGCGGCTTGGGCTTTAAGTACAGGCTGCAAATGAATAATACGGTGGGCATCATCGACAGCGATTATTTCGATTCGGAGAACGAGGGACATATTTTTGTCAAGCTGACCAACGACTCCAGGGAGGGAAAAGCAGTGGAGATCGCGCAGGGCATGGGTTTTGTCCAAGGGATCTTTCTGGAGTACGGCATCACCGTGGACGATGAAGCGGAAGGCGTCAGGAACGGCGGCTTTGGCAGTACCACAAAAGAAAATAAATAAGTCGCTCCCTTTCGGGTATACTAATGCAGCAAATGTTGTATGAAAATACCTGGAAGGGAGTCTTTATTTTGGAGAGAGAAGAAAACAGACGGTTAAGCGGCATGTTGAAGACGGACATGGAATACCTGAACCGTGTGCTGGATGTGGAAAAAAACTTTGATATCATCTACAGGGTTATCACCATCGGCGGAAAAGAGGCCTGTATGTATCTGGTGGACGGCTTCTGCAAGGACGACCTGATCCAGAAGCTGCTGCAGTATTTTATGGATAAAAAGCCGAAGGAACTGCCGGAGGATATGCATGGAATATCAAAGCAGCTTACCCCCTATGTGGAGGTGGATGTGGAGGGACGTTTCGAGACGTTGATCGACTCCCTGCTGTCCGGTATGTTCGTGTTGCTGATAGACGGATATGACAAGGCCCTGCTCATTGACTCCCGCACTTACCCGGCCAGGGGCGTGGAGGAGCCGGAGAAGGATAAGGTGCTGCGGGGCTCCAAGGACGGATTTGTGGAGACAGTGGTCTTTAATACGGCGCTGATCCGGCGCAGAATCCGCAGCACCGATCTGCACATGGAGATGATGAGCGCGGGAAAAAGTTCCAAGACGGATATCGTGCTCTGCTATATGAAGGGCAGGGTGGATGAGGAACTGCTGAGTGCGATCCGGCGTAAGATCCGGAATATCAGGGTGGATTCCCTGACCATGAACCAGGAGTCTCTGGCAGAGTGCCTTTATCAGCGCCACTGGTACAACCCTTTCCCGAAGTTCAAGTACACAGAGCGGCCGGATGCTGCTGCTGCGCAGGTGCTGGAGGGCAATCTGGTGATCCTGGTGGATAATTCGCCCGCCGCCATGATCCTGCCCACCACCATTTTTGATGTGGTGGAGGAGCCGGACGATTATTATTTTCCGCCTGTCACGGGAACCTATCTGCGGATCACCAGGTTTCTGATTACCTTGTTTACCTATTTTATGACTCCCACCTTCCTGCTTCTGATGAATCATCAGGAATGGCTGCCGGAGGGCTTTTCCTTTGTCATGCTGAAGGAAGATCCGAACATTCCGCTGATCTGGCAGTTTCTTATCCTGGAGCTGGCAATAGACGGTCTGAAGCTGGCGGCGGTGAATACGCCGAATATGCTCAGCACACCGCTGAGTGTCATGGCGGCGCTGGTACTGGGAGAATTCTCGGTGAACAGCGGCTGGTTTTCCTCCGAGGTGATGCTGTACATGGCCTTTGTGGCCATTGCAAATTATACCCAATCCAATTATGAGCTGGGATATGCGCTGAAATTTCTTCGCATGATTAATCTCGTCCTGACACAGCTGTTCGGGCTGTGGGGTTATATCGGCGGCGTGCTGCTGGCAGTTCTGTCCATCTGCTGCAACAGGACGGTTTCAAAGAGCAGTTATATTTACCCGTTGATTCCCTTTGACTGGAAGAACCTGAAAAACAGGCTGATCCGCAGGCGGCTGCCCGGAAGCGTGAATCAGAACGGCGAATAGGAACAGAATAGAAACGAAAGGTAGAGACGGCGAATAGAAAGGAATTGTAAAAAGCCCCAAAAGATGATATACTGAAAGTCGGCCAAATAGTTGACAGAAATCTAATTTTCGGACTCCGCCCGGGTATCCGGGCGGGCCGTTGGGCAGGGAGGTACATATCTATGTTTAAACTGGTAACTGACAATACGGCAGATCTTCCGTCGGAGTATCTGAAAGAGCATAATGTAGATTATATGGTTCTGAGTTATATCGTGGACGGGGTGGCCTACGGGAAGGAGAAGGAGCTTGACTGGAAGGAATTCTATGCCATGATGCGCGACGGCAAGATGCCCACCACCTCCCAGGCGAATCCGGAGGAGGCCAAGGCCTTTTTTGAGGAGTGCATCAAAGAGAACAGTGAAGTTCTGTACCTGGCGTTTTCCTCGGGGTTGAGCGGCACCTTTAACAGCGCCCGGATTGCGGCGGAGGAAGTGATGGAAGAGCACCCCGGGGTGAAGGTTATGGTGATTGACAGTCTCTGCGCATCTTTGGGTGAGGGGCTGTTCGTACATAAGGCAGTGCGGATGCGGGATGCGGGAAAGACCATGGAGGAGACGGCCAGGTGGCTTACCGACCATGTGCAGAACTTTGTGCATGCTTTTACCGTGGATGATCTGTTCCATCTCTACAGGGGAGGGCGGGTCAGCAGAACCACGGCCATCATCGGCACCCTGGCCTCCATCAAGCCCAGGCTTCATGTGGATCATGAGGGACATCTGATCGTTATCGGCAAGGTCAGGGGGCGGAAAAAATCCCTGAATGCCCTGGTGGACTACATGGAGGAAAAGATGGGCTCCTGGGCGCAGGAGAACAGGGATGACTATGTATTTATCAGCCACGGCGATTCCCTGGAGGATGCGGAATATGTGAGAGATCAGATAAAGGAGCGCTTTGGCATGGAACGTTTTCTGATCAACAACATCGGCCCTACCATCGGAGCCCATTCCGGCCCCGGCACCATCGCGCTTTTCTTTATGGGAGAGGAACGCTGAATTTTGCAATACAAAAAAGAGCCTGAGGGCTCTTTTATTGTGTCAGCTGTTTTCCCGGGTAAATTCCTCCACCAGATGCTGAATATTCTCGAGACAGGAGCCGCACACGGTGCCTGCGCCGGTGGCTGCCTGCACCTCCTCTACGGTCTTTGCGCCGGCCTCCACAGCCTCCTTGATCATTCCGTTTGTAACGGACATGCAATAGCACACGGTTTTGTTGAGATCCATAGTGATTGATTTCCTTTCCGGATGAGTATGGCACGGTCATCCTTTTTGAGAAAGTATTTGCAGGAGAGCCTGAAAATATACAAAATGCCTCCGGTTTTGCCGTCCGGAGGCATTTCTTTGCGGTTATCCGTTTTTTATTCAGTCGTCGCAGTCCTTGCACAGATCAAAGGCAGGGTTGAAGGCATAGAAGTTTCTGGAATCCAGTTTATCCTGAACCAGACGCATTGCTTCACCGAAACGGGAGGATTGAAGTAAATTTATCTGTTGATTTTCTGCATCTTTTTGATAATAGACTGCCAATACATGCGGTCTTTCAAGACCCGGATTACCGTAATGGTGGAATCCTCCACAACAAAGAAGATTAAATATGTACTGTAAGGCTTGAAATAGACGCTTAATCCTTCAATCACATATCCCGTAGCTTCATAGCCTTTGGGGAAGGAATCCAGTTCCTTGATTGCCTTCTTTATCTTCTTTGAAAAGTTTTCCGCATATTCACGATATTTGAATGTGTCGAGAATATACTTTTTTGTTGACTTAATATCCGAGAGAGCATCTTTGGAAATCACAATTTTGTATTTTTTAGGTTTATCCGGCATTATATTTTGTCAATTTCCTCCCATGCTTCATCAATCGTATAGACATCGCCTTTTTTCAGACTTTCTATTCCTTTGGAGAGTTCGTCATATAATGCGCCTATGGCTGCTTTTTCGGAATATTCAGTTTTTAGGATTTCCTGATTTCTGATTGCCTGTGCTGCAGGTGCCATAGTATCACTTCCTTTCGATTGTTAATTTTATTATACCGTATTTCGTATTGGCTTATCAACAGAATTTTATTAGATTTTCCTTAAAACTGTGTGGCTTAGACTTTCATAGCTGTTTGTTAAATGTTCCAAGTGATTTCAATGGTACCGTCTGCAATCCGAATGACCTTGATGAGCGTATCGACCACCGACTGTCTGTCCTCAAAAGAGAGCGTTTCCCACATTTTCACATGATTGGTTATCTGCTTCAATCTGCCCTCTGTGTCTGTGACATTTGCCGTAACGATTTCTTCCTGCAAGGTTTTTCGTTCTGCGTCCAGTTCTGATACTTTTTCGTCTATGTACTTCATCAGAACGCCGCTTG
>CAJUJU010000010.1:63223-74716 GCA_910586835.1 uncultured Acetatifactor sp. | reverse complement strand
CGCCGGGATTCTTATTTTCTGTCGCTTACGCCACCTTGGATTTTGCCAGCTCTGCAAGGGTCTTGAATCCCTCTGCATCGTTGACTGCCATCTCTGCCAGCATCTTTCTGTTCATGTCAACGCCGGCCAGCTTCAGGCCGTACATAAACCTGCTGTAGGAAAGTCCATTCAGCCTTGCAGCCGCATTGATACGCGCGATCCAAAGCTGTCTGAACTGACGCTTTCTCTCTTTTCTGCCCGCATAGGAGCTGGCGAGAGCTCTCATGACAGACTGCTTTGCTACTCTGTACTGCTTGCTTCTTGCTCCTCTGTAGCCCTTTGCAAGCTTCAATACTCTATTATGCTTCTTCTTGGCATTCATGCCGCCTTTAATTCTTGCCATGTTCTTTTTCCTCCTTAACCAGACTCACTTATAAATAGGGCAGAATCTTCTTCATATTCTTTACGTTCGTTGCATCCGTAATTGCAGGCTTTCTCAGATTACGCTTCGTCTTCCTGGTCTTCTTGGTCAAGATATGGCGCTTGTAAGCCTTGTTTCTCTTCAGCTTACCTGTTCCTGTCAGTTTAAAACGCTTTGCAGCTGATCTGCTTGTCTTCATCTTGGGCATAACATTATCCTCCTAAACTTTAAATAATCTATTTTAACCTCTGCTAACTAGCGAACTAGCGCTTTACAGTTAAAAACATTGTCATGCTTCTGCCTTCCACCTTGGGAGCCTTCTCAATCACCGCGATGTCCGACAAATTCTCGGCAAAATCATCCAGAATATGTCTGCTGTTGTTCATATGTGCCATCTCACGGCCCCGGAACCGAAGCGTAATCTTTACTCTGTCACCCTTCGTAATGAACTTCCTGGCTGCATTCATCTTCGTGTTCAGGTCGTTGGTATCAATGTTGGGGGACAGACGGATCTCCTTGATCTCAACGGTTCTCTGCTTCTTGCGCGCTTCCTTCTCTTTCCTGAGCTGGTCGTACTTGAACTTCCCGTAATCCACGATCTTACACACGGGAGGCTTCGCCGTGGGAGCAATCTTCACCAGGTCAAGTCCTGCATCCTCCGCCAGCTTCATCGCTTCTCTGGTGGAAACGATGCCCAACTGCTCGCCGTTCTCCCCGATCAGGCGCACCTCTTTGTCCCTGATCTGCTCGTTAATCATTAAATCGCTAATGGTCGTACCCTCCATACATAAAAAAATAAAAAAGTGGATAGCATAACTATCCACTTAAACTCACTCTTACAGAATCCGCACCGACAGACTGACGATACTTCCGTATGAAAATGGGAACGCTTACTGACCCGTTTGTCGTAAGGTGAGAGTGGATACTCTGCTTGCCTGCACGCCTTCACATGCCTAAACAGAATATCATATGCTCCCACCTTTGTCAATACCATTTTTATCTGTTTTCCGCTCCGCTGCTTCCCGCAGCCCATTGACAGGTCAATACACCGTTATTTTTCCGTAAAAGTCGCGCAGGTCGTCTCCTTACAGTCACAGGCGCCGCAGCCCTTGATATCCACATGATCCGCATGACACTTATAATTTGAGTTATAAATACACTTTACGGCCTCACAGTCGATACTGATCGTCTTGCTGGGATGACAGGTGGAATTCTTAAAGGAATCTCCTCCCTCTCTCTTCTGCACAAAACTTTCACAGCAGGTCTGGTCACAGCAGCAGGCATGCTTTCCGCCCACCATGATATCACCCTTGCTGCACAGATGCTCCTTGTTGTAGGTACAGTTTTCAACCGCACATTTCAAATCCGCCATCATTTTCCTCCTTCCCGTCATGCCGCCCATGGCAGCACAAACCAACCACAGTTCCGTCGCAGGCAGTCTGCCGGACAACGGCCGACAGACCTGTTATCAGTATGCCTGTTGCGGAGAAAAATATACGGATTTTACAATTTAAAGCGTATTGTACTGAAGGCACAACCCACAAACGCCGCTATCACCACGCACAAATCCACCCAACAAGGCAGCTTTAACAATTGTGCTCCAACGGAAAAAAGAAAAATTCCCAGGGTAAGACTGCCGAACCGCTTCACATAGCGCAGGGCCAGCGCCTTACGCCTTTCCGAACCCGCCTCAACGGCATCCTCATATCTGATGCCGTTGATCCAGAAAACCTTCTCTGTTTTGTAGACAATCAGCATGAGTACTTCTATTGACGCAGCCGTCAAAAAGTAAAATATCCTGGCCTGCAGCTCATTGTCTTTTATCGGCAGAAAAGAAGCCGAAATCATCAATGCAAAATAACCCGCCATCCAGAGAACGAACCCTCTGTAACTCCTTTTTAACATATCCTGCCCTCAGCGAGGTGGCATCCCCGTATCAAATATCCAGCTGTGGAGGAACGTCCAATTCCTCCGGCATATATTTTCCGTTCTTTTTCCGCTGTCTGACACATTCCGTCAACAGGTATTCGATCTGCCCGTTCACCGAACGGAAGTCATCCTCCGCCCAGGACGTAATGGCGTCATAGAGCCTGGGCGAAAGCCGCAGCGGAATCTGTTTCTTGTTATCTGCCATATTAATATAAGCTTCCTGAATTCACAATCGGCTGCGCGTCTCTGTTTCCGCACAACACCACCAACAGATTGGATACCATGGCCGCTTTCCGCTCATCATCCAGCGGCACCACCTGATTTTCTTTCAAACGCTCCAGCGCCATCTCCACCATGCCCACAGCGCCGTCCACGATCATCTTCCTGGCGTCGATGACAGCGGACGCCTGCTGTCTCTGCAGCATCACCGATGCTATCTCGGGCGCATAGGCAAGATAGGTGATCCTGGCCTCCACAACCTGGATGCCGGCCTCATCGACTCTCTGCTGAATCTCGTCTTTAATACGCGCCGCAACCGTCTCGCTGGAGCCACGCAGACTGCCCTCGTCCGCGTTGCCGTCACCGGTGGTATCTACGTTGGGAGCCACGTCATAGGGATAGAGCCGGACAATATTTCTAAGGGCGCTGTCGCACTGCAGAGACAGGAATTCCTTGTAGTTATCCACATTGAACACGGCCTTTGCCGTATCCGTCACCCGCCAGATCACAGCGATACCAATCTCCACAGGATTGCCCAGGCAGTCGTTGATCTTCTGCCTGCAGTTATTCAGCGTCATGATTTTCAGGGATATCTTCTTCGACAAAGCCTCCGCTGCGGCTGTCTCGGCGGGATTTTTTTCCCGCACATCCCCGCTCTGATTCAGATGGGTCTTCGCCGCCGGATTCACTGCAGCGCAAAAGGGATTGACAAAATAAAATCCGGGCTCTCTCAGGGTTCCGATATACTTTCCGAACAACGTCAGCACCAGCGCCTCCTGGGGCTTCAGCACCTTCAGCCCGGGCCACAGAAGCCAGCCAAAGGACAGCACCACGATTCCCGCCACAATCAACGCCATGCCGCTTCTGCCGTTCTCCTCAAACACCGCACCCACAATTATTCCCACAACAGCCAGGATATATATTGCCACGGAAAGAAGCAGCACCGTCATTCCGTTCTTTTTCGTGCTCAATATCTTTTCTTCCATTTCGGCTCTCCTATCCGCCCGTTCCCACGGGCATTTGCTTTTTCTTACAGTTATCCCGTTCATTTCCGGCCTGACAGTCAGCCCGCCGCCCGCGATTTCTGAAAGACCCGCCAGGCCAGCAATGCGTATCCCACGGCAACGACACAGACAACAAGTTCGATCACAACCGCAGACAGGCCATAGCCGCTCAGAAGCACCGCCGCTGCATCCAGCGCGAAGTGCAGGAAAACAGCCAGAAAATACCATCCGATCTTTCCTTTCCCGCTGGCCGCCTGCCACACAAGCACGGACAAGGCCAACTGCGCCACAACAGCGCACACCCGCTCAAAGGCTCCTGCCAGGAACAGGAATGGGGACGCGTTCGCCAGGGTGTCAAAGGCCGACTGCAAAATTGCGGCATTGGCGGCATCCAGCTCCTGCAAAAGCAATCCTGCATTGCCGGAATTGATCATTACCGAGTAGATCAGATTATTCAACATGGCAAAAAACAAAATGAAAAACGCTTCAAAGCCGCCATGTCCCGCCCCGTACATCAATGCGTTATGGCTGTTTCCCCGGTTCTTTTTCAAGAGAAACTTCATGGCTGTAAGCCTGCCTGTCTCCTCAAAAAGTCCCGCCATCAATCCTCCGTATAGGGCATACAGCCAAAGATTGCCCTTTATGGCATTCCCTGCCGCCGAGGACAGCACTACGGCATGTACCCCCTGCTCCAGCACAAAGGCAAACAGAAACATCACCCCGCAGCCCACCCAGAAGGGCAGAAAATCACACTTCCACTTTTTCCGGCAAAAGATACACAATCCCACCGGAATCGCCACGCTGACCAACATACTGACAGCGATGAACAACATTGTCAGTTCTGAAACTCTCATTACACAGGCACCCCCTCGTTTGTTTGATATCAAAATCATATCACTCTAATATCTGTTTGTCAATCTAAGTTCCTGTTTTTTGCCGCACAACAGCAAACCCTGCTTGTCGGTCAAAACAAGCAGGGTCTCCGCAGGAATTCCTATTCTATTTTATGATTTCCGAGCACCTTCGTTCTCCTCGCACTCCCTGCGGATCTCCTTGGTGCGGATCTCCTCACCGATCTGCCGGATAAACTCCGCCAGGGGCTTCTGCCCCTCGTCTCCGGCGAAGCGGCTTCTCACGGACACCAGGCCGTCTGCCTCCTCCTGTTCTCCCACAACCAGCATATAGGGAAGCTTTGCAAGCCTTGCCTCCCGAATTTTAAAGCCGATCTTTTCGGAGCGGTTATCCACCGTGGCGTCAATATCGTTTGCCCGCAGCTCCTTCAGCACCTTTGCCGCATATGCCTCATACTTTTCGGAAATGGGAAGGACGCGAACCTGCTCCGGACACAGCCAGGTGGGAAACTTGCCAGCATACTTCTCAATCAGCCATGCCAGCGTTCTCTCGTAACAGCCCATGGAGGTTCTGTGGATGATATAAGGACGAACCTTTTCACCGTTCTGATCCACATAGTACATGTCAAAATTCTCAGCAATGGCACAATCCAGCTGAATGGTAATCATGGTGTCTTCCTTGCCATACACATTCCTTGCCTGAATATCAATCTTGGGGCCATAGAACGCCGCCTCGCCGTCCGCCTCCTCAAATTTCACACCCTTCTCCCGCAGCACGGCGCGAAGGGCATCCTGGGTGCTGTTCCAGTAGTTATCATCCCCCAGATACTTTGTCTTGTTGGCGGGATCCCACTTGGAGAGGCGATAGGTCACTTCATCCTGCAGTCCCAGCGTGCTCAGCACATAATAAGCCAGATCCAGACAGCCCTTCAGCTCCTCCTCCGCCTGATCCGGACGGATCACAAGATGTCCCTCCGTGATGGTAAACTGTCTCACCCGGGTGAGTCCGTGCATCTCGCCAGAATCCTCCGAGCGGAACAGCGTGGAGGTCTCACTCATACGGTAGGGCAGGTCGCGGTAGGATCTCTGGGCGTTTTTATAAACATAATACTGGAAAGGACAGGTCATGGGGCGGAGGGCGAATACCTCCTTATCCTTCTCCTCGTCTCCCAGCACAAACATGCCTTCCTTATAGTGATCCCAATGTCCTGATATCTTGTACAGATCGCTCTTTGCCATCAGGGGCGTACGGGTGCGGACATAACCCCACTCCTTATCTTCCAGGTCCTCAATCCAGCGCTGCAGCTTCAGGATCATCCTGGTTCCCTTTGGCGTAAACAGAGGCAGCCCCTGCCCGATCACATCCACTGTGGTAAAGAGATCCATCTCCCGGCCCAGCCTGTTGTGATCCCGGCGCTTCGCATCCTCCATCTTCTCCAGATGCTCCGCCAGATCCTCCTTTTTATTATAGGCAGTTCCATAGATACGCTGCAGTCTTGCCTTGTCGGAATCCCCTCTCCAATAGGCCATGGAAGAAGAGATAAGTTTAAAAGCCTTGATGCCCTTTGTACTCATCAGATGTGGGCCTGCGCACAGATCCACAAACTCTCCCTGACGGTAGAAGGAGATTTCCGCATCCTCCGGAAGATCCCGGATCAGCTCCACCTTATAGGGCTCGCCCTTCTCTTCCATGAAACCGATGGCCTCCTGTCTGGGAAGCAGAAACTTCTCCAGCCTGGCACCGTTTTTGATGATCTTCTTCATCTCCGCCTCAATGGCGTCCAGATCCTCTCTGGAAAAGGGCGCATGATCAAAGTCATAGTAAAAACCCGTGTCGATGCTGGGACCGATGGTCAGCTTTGCATCCGGAAACAGATTCTTTACCGCCTCCGCCATCACATGGGAAGCCGTGTGACGGATGGTAGCCAGCCCCTCCGGGTCATTTGCCGTGCAGATCTGCAGCTCACAGTCCCGGTCAATCACCGTCCTTAAATCTGCCACCTGCCCGTCCACCCTGGCACAGCAGGCTGCTCTCGCCAGTCCCTCGCTGATGTCGGCGGCGATCTCGTAAATGCTTCTGCTCTCTTCATACTCCTTCACGGAGCCGTCTTTCAAAGTGATTTTCATGCTTCTTCCTCCTCGTTTCCTTCCCCGTTTTCGGCACACAGACTGCCGTTTCCGCTAATGTTGCCATTGTTGTTTCCGTTGTTGCTGCCAATGGTCAAGCCATGCGTCATAGGCGCTGCCTTCAGGCCGTATACAATGCCCGCCAGCAGGCACACTGCCCCTGCCAGCCAGAGCGTAGCCTTCGGCACGGTCAGCTCACCCTCAAAACAGTTGCGCTTCCACTCCCTCATTCTGTCTCTCATTTTACCCTTCATTCCCGCTCCTCCTTTTTTCTCACAAAACACATGATCAAACTTACGTTATCCTCACTGTCCGAATCAGAGAACACAAAACAGAATGCATTTTGAGTTCACACAAAAAATCCCCTGCAATATTTCTATTGCAAGGGACGTACATTTTCCGAACGCGGTTCCACCCTTGTTGCAGACATCTTCCGTCTGCCACCTTCCTTTGCCTGTAACGGGGCTGCCGTGCCCGATTAAGGGCCGCTCAGAGACGGTCTTCGTGATCCATTCCGCCAAGCCGCTCTCAGCACCGCATTCCTGCGGGCGGCTCTCTCTGGGGACTTTCTGCATCCTACTCTTCTCTTCAACGCTTTCCTGCACTGCCTGAGACTTATGATTCTCTATCATAGTACTTTTTTTCCGGGTTGTAAAGCCTTTTTTATGACAGTGCAACTTTTCCCTCTACCTCGCCCGCAATATATTCCTCCAGTTCTTTTCGGTTCATATCCAGTGCCACGGCCAACTCGCCGTACAGACTGTCCTCCGCCATCCGGAAATATTTGGCATCCACTGCCGTCACCTTTCTGCCGGCCTTCAGCCTCTTTTCCTTTCTCAGGCAGATCGTCTTTAAAATCCTGACCCATTCCTCACAACTCCCTGTTCTCAGGCATTCCCGGTATGTCTGTTCCGACAGCTTTTCGTTTGTGATTGAAAGAAGAGGAATTTCTGGAATCGCAGCAATCAGCCGCTGCGCCTCCTCCTTCTCCAACACATGCCGCATGGAATCCCTGGGAGAATCCACCGGTACATACACCGTGCTCCCGGATTGATATTTCGGCTTCAGGATGTAATATTGCCGCTCTTTATCCACACCCGAAATTTCAAGCGCAGCAATATTTTCCACCACACAGACACCCTTATTTCCGCACACCACATAATCACCTATCTTGAACACAAAAACCTTCCTTTCCTCTTCAAACCTCCCAACAGTCTCATTATTGTTATAACCTTATTTTAACAGATTTAACCCCAAAATGTCAGTTAATTATGATATTTTAAAGGATTTTGTGAAAAATGTGCATAAAACAGGGACAGCATTTTGTCTATTCTGCTGTCCCTGTCTTCCTTTTTTCTCAATTTTACTCTTTTCAGACGCCGGTTACTCTGTTGTTCAGTCAATCACCTTCACGCTTTCTATCACCGGCTGATTTTCCTTTTCTACCGTACCATTGTCATCGACTGCGGGAACCGCCTCGCAGATGGCATCCACCACCTCAATTCCCTCCGTCACATAGCCAAAGCAGGCATATTGACCGTCCAGAAAAGTACTGTCCTCATGTACAATAAAAAACTGGGAGCTGGCACTGTCATAGTCCGATGCCCGGGCCATGGAAATTGCGCCACGGGTATGAGAAAGATTGTTCTCCACGCCGTTTAGAGCAAACTCGCCCTTGATATTTGTATCAGAGCCTCCTCTTCCGTTTCCCTTCGGATCTCCTCCCTGAATCATAAAACCGGTCATAATACGATGAAAGGTCAAGCCGTCATAAAACCCGTCAGACGCCAGATTCAGAAAATTTGCCACGGAGACAGGCGCCACGTCTGCATCCAATTCCACGGAAACGGTACCGTAATCCGCAATCGTTATCTCCACATGATGCTTGCCTGAAATGCTCTCTGCCTGAAAGCCTTCTCCTGTCTGACTTTCCACCTGGCTTTCATCGTCCGCTTCCGATCTGTCTCCGCAGCCCGCCAAAGCTACTGCCACTACCATTGCCAGAATAAACCCTGCTAACTTTTTCATAATCTCCTCTTTTCTTCGCTTTCTTCCCTTTTCTGGTCGTATTTTACCATTAAAAATCGGGTCGGGATGTAATTTCCTATAAGGATTAGCAGGGCAAAAGCCCTGACCTTATAAGGGAATAAATAACCCGGTGGCATGCATCACGCCGCCACCGGGTCATTGTAGCAAATTCAGAAAATATTTACAAGCCCCAAGCCTGTATTCACAAAATCTTCATAAATCTATATGGTAAGATCAAAACGACTTCCTGTTTTCTCTGTATTACCTTCTTTCACCGCATTCCAATCCACATTTCTGATCTTATCGGCAAGCTCTTTTTCCGACGAAGCATAGACCATCGTGCGCTTTACACCGCCCTGTCTGGCCTCCAGTCTTTCTCTCTCGGCCTTCTTTCTGACATCTGCTGCTTCCTCCCTGCGATCCGCACGCTGTCTGTCGATTCTCTCCCGCTGTTTATCCCCGGACTTCTCCAGCTCCGCAAAATAAGAGACCTCACCGTCATCGCCAAGAACAATGCCGATACGCTTCACATCCTCGCCCTTGCTGCCAAGCTCCTTTTTCATATCGTCCAGCTTTGCAACCGCATTATCCAGTGTCTTCAGGTTCTTCTTTTTATATTCTTCGCCGGCTGCCATTTTCTCCAACTCGTCGGGAGTCAAAAGCACACTGTAATCCCCTGTTCCTCTGGCCAGATAGGATGCTGCCTCCTCGTCCGTCTCAAAATCAGCCACGATAAAGTCCATATTTCCATAAGACTTCTGCAGCTCCTTCAACAAATTCTTTGCACTGCTGCTGAGGCTCACCCTGCTCTCCCCCCGGGAAGCGGAAGCTCCCTCCCTGGACGCTGCCGTTCTGGTGTTGCTTCTCTCCCCGCCGACTCTGCTCTGCTCATACGCGCCGGCATACCCGCCATAATTTCCGATTCGTTCCATCTCTTCTCCCATCCGCCCGCTTTAACGGGCACTTAAATCAGGGAATCTTCTCCCTTCTGCCTACCTGGCAGGCACACAAATCAGGGACGGCTGAAAATCCTTTCAGCCTTATGCCTTCCATAGCACCTTCCACCGTAAATCCGTTTACTGCCAGGACAGTTACGCCCTTTTATCCTATTTCGGCAGAAAAATATGGAAAATTAACACCCATCTATTTTTTTCCTGGAATCCTCCCGCACCAGGTCCCTCAGCCTCCGGATATAGTCCGAAAAGCCACATTCTTCCGTACCATAGGTCATTTGAAAATCATACTCCAGCGGAAGCCAGGTAGACAAATCAGCCTCGTTGTGCTGGATCAAAGCCTCCAGCTTATCCAGCGCCTTGTACAGCTTTGCCTCCGGAGTCTGCCGCTCCTCCATCTCACAAAACAACGCTTCCAGCTCGCCGCGGTAAGGCGCCGGAAGATGCTCCAGCACCTGTGAGACTGCTGTTTCTTCTGCGGATTCATCCTGACTGGTCTTTTCAAAGGCGGGAATATCACCAGTCACCGCCTCCCCAATGTCATGAAACAGACACATTCGGATCACCTTATCCATATCCGTTTCCGGAAATTCATCCTTTACAAGATACGCCATCAGCGCCAGCCGCCAGCTGTGCTCCGCCACGCTCTCATGCCTTCCGGATGAGGTATAGGAATGTCTTGTATTACACTTCAGTTTCTCCGCAATATTCAAAAAATCAAGAAATGCTCTAATCTCCACTCTGTTCCCCTCCCACAGACCGTTCTTTATTGTATCTTACAAAACACTGCTTTTCCGGAAGGCTTCTACACTCTCCGCCCTGGCCGCGGCTTTCACCAGGGAATCCAGCCGCTCCGGATCACGCTCCCTGCGGATCATCTCTTCCAGCTCCCCGGAAACAGTCCCTTTCTCCGAAAGCAAAAGCAAAACCGTATCGGCCTTTCCCTCAGCCTTTCCCTCAGCCTTTCCCCTGACCAGCCCTTCCTCTATGCCCTGATCTCTGACATATTCATCCTCCGCCCACCTGTCCCGCACAGCTTTCAGGTGAGCCTCATACCGCATCCGCAGCCGCTTCCCCAGGCTCATGGTCCTCATCACTTCCATTGCTTCCAATATCCCTGCATTTCCTGTCACAATCATCTCAAGTTCCTCCGTATTTTCCGCATTGATCAGCCGGATCCAGTCTCCCACCGCATCCCCGGGACAAATCTGCTTCTTCAGCTCGATAATATGTACCTCGAACAGATCCGTCAGCTCCTGACCTCTTTTGTCCCGCAGCGTGTATGCCGTATGGCACTCCTCCCCGGGAACCAGGTTAAAGTCCAGAATACTGATGGCAATACACCTGTTCAGACAGTCATACCGCTGCCCGGCTCTCAGATCCCCGGTATACATTTTTGCCAGATAGAACAAATTCCGCTTTAACCAGTATTTCTGAGGTCTCAGCTGTAACTCAATATCGACCCGGGTACCATCCGTTAAAATCACGGCAATATCCAGAATCCCCTGCTTTTCCCGCCGGAACCGTTTCCTCAAAAACGGCGTTGTCAGGCGCGCAGAGGCGATTACCTCCAGCGGAATCCCCGTCACATCGCTGATCAGCTGCCGTCTGACGCCTTCACGGGCGAACACCTCCCGAAAGACATCGTCGTACTTTAATGATGCAATCTTCAAACTGCCTCCTGTTCTGCAGGAAACATCCTCTTTTCCGGAAACCTCCTGCCTTTCCAATAATTTTGTGAATGAAAAGCATAGATTTTCCGAAAACAAAGACTCACAGAACGGCGAACGCCGGAGAGTAAAATACAGAAGTATATGCTTTAAATACAGCATAACACAGTTGTATAGTATTTGCAACAACTTTTTCTCACCCGGTTCCATACATGCAATGATTTTTCCACCACAAAACCGGTTCCCCATCATCCCGGGGAACCGGTTTTTCATTAATGAACTTCTCCTAATTTCACCAATTTAGCCGCCATG
>CAJUJU010000010.1:0-63123 GCA_910586835.1 uncultured Acetatifactor sp. | reverse complement strand
ATCCAGCCGACCAGGCGGGACTCAGGTTTCTCCTAATTTTACCAATTTAGCCGCCATGATCCAGCCGACCAGGCGGGACTCAGGTTTCTCCTAATTTTACCAATTTAGCCGCCTGGTCGGCGGCAATGCAGGCGTCAATGATCTCCTGAATGTCTCCGTTCATGACCTTGTCAAGCTTATAGAGTGTCAGCCCGATGCGGTGGTCGGTGACACGGCCCTGGGGAAAATTGTAGGTGCGTATCTTCTCGGAACGGTCTCCCGT
Source organism: uncultured Acetatifactor sp. (assembly GCA_910586835.1). GTDB lineage: Bacteria > Bacillota > Clostridia > Lachnospirales > Lachnospiraceae > Acetatifactor. The sequence continues at coordinate 62,861 of CAJUJU010000010.1, read as the reverse complement.
ACCGATCTGGCTCCTTCTCATCTCCGCCTCCGCATCGTGCCGCTGCTGCTGCTCCATATCATAAAGCTTTGCCTTCAGCAGGGCAAATGCCTTGGCCTTGTTCTGAATCTGGGACTTTTCGGTCTGACTGTACACCACGATACCCGTGGGATAATGGGTCAGGCGAACCGCGGAATCCGTGGTGTTCACACACTGTCCGCCGTTTCCGGAAGCACGCATGACGTCAATTCGGATATCCTTCTCATCGATTACAATATCAATATCCTCATCCACCTCCGGCATCACTGCAACACTGATGGTGGACGTATGAATGCGCCCGCCGCTCTCCGTCTCGGGCACACGCTGCACCCGGTGTACGCCGCTCTCGTATTTCATTCTGGAATACGCGCCCTGTCCGGTGATCATGAACTGTACTTCCTTCATACCTCCGATGCCGATCTCATCGGCATTCATGGTCTCCACCCTCCAGCGCATTCCTTCCGCGTAATGCACATACATGCGGTAAATCTCCGCAGCAAAGAGCGCGGCCTCATCCCCGCCTGCCCCGGCGCGGATCTCCACGATCACGTTTTTATCGTCGTTGGGATCCTTCGGAAGCAGCAGGATCTTCAGCTCCTGTTCCAACTCCTCCACCCGCTGCCTGCTCTCGCTCAGGGTCTCTTTTATCATCTCGCGCATTTCGTCGTCGTTTTCCTCCTCCAGCATTGCCAGAGAATCCTCCACGTCCTGCCTGCACTTCTTATATTCGGTATACGCCTCCACAATGGGCGTCAAATCACTCTGCTCCTTCATCAGCCTGCGGAACCGCTCCTGATTGTTGGTCACCGTAGGCTCGTGAAGCTCCCCCAGGATCTCCTCAAACCGAATCAGCAAATCTTCCAGCTTATCAAACATAACTTCCTCACTTCCGCGTCTCTGCCACAACGTACCTGTGGCCTGCAGCCGCCTTTAAAACCCAAGGGTTCCGCACACCACTCTGTCCATCCCCCCGTAATCCTTTACCACGCATACCTCCAGAAAACCTGCCTGCTCCATCAGCCCGCGCACCGTTTCTCCCTGGTCATATCCGATCTCAAAAAAGAGCATTCCGCCCTTCTTCAGATAATTTCCGCAGCCCCGAAGAATCTCCCGGTAAAACAAAAGCCCGTCCTCGCCGCCGTCAAGCGCCTGTCTTGGCTCATGATCCCTCACCTCCGGCATCAGGGTATCGACGACCCGGGTCCGTATATACGGCGGGTTTGACACAATCATATCAAACATTCCTTCCACCTTCTCAAACAGATCGCTTTGCAGAAAGCAAATCCTCTTCTCTCCCTCCCCGGAGCCGGTCAGGACATGTTCCCCCAGAAGCCTCCCGGCATTTTCAGCCGCAACCTTCAGCGCCTCCTTTGAGACATCGGTTCCCACACCGGTGCAATTGTTGGAGTACTGCAGGAGACTGATGAGAATACAGCCGGAGCCAGTACACAGATCCAGCACCCGCATACCGTCATGAAGACAACGCAGCGCTTCCTCCACCAAAATCTCCGTATCCTGACGGGGAATCAGCACCTTCTCGTTCACGGCAAATTCCAATCCCATAAAATCCTGTGTGCCGGTGAGCTGCTGCAGAGGAATCCTCTCTCCCCGCCGTCGGATCAGTTCCCGAAAACACTTTTCCTGCTCCGGCGTCACCTGCCTGTCTCCGTGAACCAGAAGTGCATTCCTGTCCGTTTTGCAGACATATTCCAGAAGCAGCCTGGCGTCCAGCTCCGCCTCCGCAATCCCCGCGGCCTCCAGAGCCCCTTTCCCTTCCAGATACAATTCTCCATAACTCATGGCTCCCGGCTCTGCTCCCCGCTCTCATCGGGCGCAGTCTCCTCCTGATAGCCGAAATTCTCCACAAGATACTTCCTCCAGTCAAACACGGCTTCCACCGCCGCAATGGCAACCTCCGCCATCGCTCTGTCCGGCTCTTTGGTCGTCATCCGCTGAACCAGCATTCCCGGGGCCGAAATAATCCGCACAAAAAGATTGTCGCCGCGGCCTGCCAGCCGGAGAATCTCATAGGAAATCCCCGCCACCACGGGCAGCAGGGCAATGCGCAGCAGCACTCTCTGCGCGGGATTCTCCACCCTGATAAAGAAAAAGAGAACAATGCTGATAAACAGGACAAAAAAGATAAAGCTGGTGCCGCATCTTTTGTGAAGCCTGGAGCTTTTCATCACATTGTGAACCGTGAGCGGACGTCCCCGTTCAATGCAGTTGATACATTTGTGTTCGGCCCCATGATACTGATACAGCCGTTTGATATCCTTCATGGCGCTGATCCCCCACACATAAAGAATAAAAACAACGATGCGGATCAGGCCCTCAATGATGGCCAAAAGGGACGTGTTGTGCAGGCGGCTGCCAATCAGGGACGCAACATAATAAGGCAAGACCACAAAGAGCCCTACCGCCAGCACAATGGAGGCAATGGTCACCAGCGCACTCTTCAGCTTTTCTCCGCCCTTCCCACTGTCCGCAGACGGTGTTCCTTCCTCCTGCCCCTCTTCCACGTCCTCTACCAGGGCAGAATAATTCAGGCATTTCATCCCCAGCACCATGGAATCTATAAAATTGAAAATACCCCTCACAAAGGGGATCCTGTTCAGCACGTTCCCGTGCAGCAGCCCCTGATAGTTCTCCAGTTCCAGAACAATCTCACCGTTCGGCCTTCTCACCGCCACCGCGTACTTTTCCTGATTTTTCATCATGACCCCTTCCAGCACCGCCTGTCCGCCGATCCCGGAATAGCATCTACGTCTCCTTCTCGCCATAGCCTTCCTCTCCAAATAATCCGTCCGAATAACAGAAAAGGTTGAGATACAGACACCTCAACCTTTTTTTGCACTTCCTATTTAACACCGTACTTCTTATTGAACTTCTCAATACGTCCGTCGGCTCTTGCGGTCTTCTGCTGGCCGGTATAGAATGAATGGCACTTGGAGCAGACTTCCACATGAATCTCAGGCTTTGTGGAGCCGGTCACGAAGGTATTGCCGCAGTTGCAGGTTACGGTTGCCTGGTAATACTTGGGATGGATTCCTTCTTTCATCGCTTTCACCTCTCTATAACAATTCCATGTATTTTTTTGTTCTCATCCGCACTGCTTATGGAACCACAAACAGCTTTTTTATTGTAGCATAAGGTTTGTACCCTTGCAAGACCTAATTTAAATAAATTTTGTTTTCTTGACATACTGTACAAACTCACTGTTGTTTCTGGTTTTTGCAAACAGATCCAGGATCCTGTCCGCCGCCTCGTCCGGCTTCAATCCGTTCAGGGACTTCCGCATCACGTTGATGGCTTCCAGCTCCTCTGCGGTCAGCAGCAGATCCTCTCTTCTGGTGCCGGACTTTGCCAGATCAATGGCCGGGAAGATACGCTTCTCGGAGAGTCTGCGGTCCAGAACCATCTCCATATTGCCCGTTCCCTTGAACTCCTCGTAGATCACATCGTCCATCTTGCTGCCCGTCTCCACCAGCGCCGTGGCCAGAATGGTCAGGCTTCCGCCCTCCCTCATATTCCGGGCTGCGCCGAAAAACCGCTTGGGCATGTGCAGAGCCGCCGGATCCAGACCTCCGGACAGCGTGCGCCCGCTGGGCGGAATCACCAGGTTGTAAGCCCTGGTCAGTCTGGTGATACTATCCAGCAGGATCACCACGTCCATCTTGTGCTCCACCAGTCTCTTCGCACGCTCGATCACCATCTCGGAGACGCGCTTGTGGTGCTCCGGCAGTTCGTCAAAGGTGGAATGGATCACCTCCACGTTGGCGCCGTGGATGGCCTCCTTGATATCCGTCACCTCCTCGGGCCGCTCGTCAATCAGCAGAATCAGCATATGCATCTGAGGATTGGTGCGCAGGATCGACCTGGCCACATCCTTTAAGAGGGTGGTCTTGCCCGCCTTTGGCGGCGAAACGATCATTCCTCTCTGCCCCTTTCCCACAGGGCTCACCAGATCCATCACTCTCATGGCCACACTGCAGCCAGGCGTCTCCAGACGGACACGCTGATTCGGGAAAATAGGGGTCATATCCTCAAATGCCGTCCTCTTTGCGGACTCCTCCGTGGTATAGCCGTTTATGGTGCGGATGTACAAAAGGGCGCTGAATTTTTCCTGCTGTGTCTTGATCCTCTTGTTTCCCCGGAGAATATCTCCCGTCTTTAAACCAAACCTGCGGATCTGGCTGGGTGCCACATATACGTCGTTCTCCCCGGGAAGATAATTCTCACAGCGGATGAAGCCGTAACCGTCCGGCATCACCTCCAGGATACCGCTGGCTTCCTCGCCGCTGTCAAGCTCCCTGGGATAGGTCTTCTCGTCATACACCTCATTGCTGCGGACAGGGCGCGGAACAGGCGCCGTTCCCTCCGCCGCAGACCCCTCCTGTCTCACCGGCGCTTCGGTTCTCTGCCCGCCCTCGCCGCGGACACCTCTGTCGCCCTCCGTCTGCTGCTCACCGTTTGAATAAGGTTTTCTGCCCGCCGGGCGTGTTCCTCCGTCAGCCCGTCCGGTATTGTCGGGGCGCTGTGCGGGAGTCCTGGCTCCGCCGGCGTTGGCGTTTCTGTACAGGGGCTGTCTCTCTCCCCCCTCTGCAGGCTGCTGCTTCGCCGTGGTCTCCTGCTCCTCCAGCTTCTTCAGCCTCTCATCCTCCGCCAGCATTGCCTGAACCAGCTCGGCTTTCTTCATGGCAGACGTCCCTTTAAGGCCACGAACCTTTGCGAGCTCTTTCAGTTGTGTCAGCGCCAACGATTCATATTTCTCTCTCATAAATTTCCTCCTGAATAAAATAAATGCACTATTTCAGCATTGAAAGCAGTTTTTACATCTGATACAAAAAGGGGTTAAAAATAAGATGCGCGATCGACATGCTTCCTTGACTTCAAAAATGAATTTGTCGAATGTGTGAAAAGGCTTTTTCTGTGAAATGCCCTTTTTCACACTAATCCTATTATAATACACATTTTATAAAATAGGAAGCCCCAATTTTAACTCTTGCGAAGGAATGTGAATTATTATATGATAGAAAGAACCAAACCGCCATTTTCTATCAGAGAGAGGTACTGCCATGACAAACAACGAAAAGGCATTAGCAATGCACGAACAGTGGAACGGAAAGCTGGAGACCGTATCCAAATCACCTGTAAACTCCAGGGAAGCCCTGGCCATCGCCTACACCCCCGGGGTAGCCGAGCCCTGCAAGGTCATCGCCGCGGACACAGAGGCCGCCTACCGCTACACCATGAAGGCAAACACGGTTGCCGTGGTCTCCGACGGAAGCGCCGTACTTGGGCTCGGAAACATCGGCCCCCATGCAGCCATGCCGGTGATGGAAGGCAAGGCCGTGCTGTTTAAAGAGTTCGGCGGCGTCAACGCCGTCCCCATCTGCCTGGATACCCAGGATACGGAAGAGATCATAAAGGCCGTCACCTGGCTTGCCCCGGGCTTCGGCGGCATCAACCTGGAGGATATCAGCGCTCCCAGATGCTTTGAAATCGAGGAACGCCTGAACGAGATCCTCGACATCCCCGTGTTTCACGACGACCAGCACGGCACTGCCATCGTGGTTCTGGCCGGCATCATCAACGCCCTGAAGGTGACGGGCAAAAGAAAGGAAGACTGCCGGGTGGTGGTAAACGGCGCGGGAAGCGCAGGCATAGCCATCACCAAGCTTCTTTTGACCTACGGCTTTCCCAAAATCATTCTCTGTGACAAGGTGGGGATTTTGTCCAAAACCACCCAGGGACTGAACTGGATGCAGCAGAAAATGACCCAGGTGACCAACTTAAACGGTGAAACCGGATCCCTTGCCGACGCCCTGAAGGGCGCGGATATCTTTGTTGGCGTATCCGCTCCCAATATTGTGACTCCGGAAATGGTGGCTTCCATGAACCGGGACGCCATTCTTTTCGCCATGGCAAACCCCGTTCCCGAGATCATGCCGGATGTGGCAAAGGCTGCAGGCGCCCGGGTGGTGGGCACGGGACGCAGCGATTTTCCCAATCAGGTCAACAATGTGGTGGCCTTCCCCGGCATCTTCCGGGGCGCTCTGGAAGGACGCGCCTCCCGGATCACCGAGGAGATGAAGCTTGCGGCTGCGGAAGCCATCGCCGGCCTGGTTCCCCGGGACGAGCTCTGCGAAAACAATATCATGCCGGAGGCCTTTAACCCGAAGGTGGCAGAGCTGGTGGCCGCAGCGGTAAAGGCCCACATCCGCTGACCGTGGGCACAGGAACGGACTGGCACGGCAAGCCCTATTACTCCCTGGACGCCTGGTGTAAAAATACTTATGGCCGCAAATGCTACAGAGTAGCCCTGAACGCCCGGATGACCTGCCCCAACCGGGACGGTTCTCTGGGAACCCGGGGCTGCATTTTCTGCAGCGCAGGCGGCAGCGGGGATTTCGCCGTGGAACTGTCCGGCGGGGACGACGATATCCGCCCGCAGCTGGATGAGGGGATCCGCCGGATTGAGCGCAAGCTGCACGGTAAAAATCCTGCCATGGGCAGCAGCATGCCCCCGCAGCTCCCCACCCCATATGATGACCCCTGTGTCATCGCCTACTTTCAGGCTTACACCAACACCTACGCCCCGATTCCCCGTCTGGAACGGCTCTTTACCCAGGCTCTGCTCTCCCCCCGGGTGTGCGGCATCTCCGTGGCCACCAGGCCGGACTGCCTGCCGGACGAAGTCCTTGCACTGCTCACAGATTTAAAGCAACGATTTCCGGACAAGTTCATCTGGATCGAGCTGGGACTGCAGACCATACACGAGAAAACCGCAGCCTTTCTCCGCAGAGGTTACGCCCTTCCCTGCTTTGAAACCGCCGTCAGACGGCTTGCCCGGGCAGACATCCCTGTCATCGTCCACGTCATTCTGGGACTTCCCGGCGAAGATGAGGCAAAAATGCTGGAGACAATACGCTACTTAAACGGCATCCTGCCCTTCGGAATCAAGCTTCAGCTTCTGCATGTGCTGGAGGGAACCGACCTGGCCGCCTGCTACCTGAAGGGCGCATTCCAAGCTCTGTCAAAGGACGCGTACCTGAATCTGCTGGTCAACTGTCTGGAACGGCTCTCTCCCGAAATCGTGCTGCACCGCGTCACCGGAGACGGCCCCGGCAGACTGCTGATCGCCCCTCTCTGGAGTAAAAACAAAAAAGATGTATTGAATTCCCTTCACCGACAGATGCGGACAGAAGGACGTTTTCAGGGACGACTTTTTTCCTGTTCCGGGGATATCTCCTCCGGCAGTGCGGACGCCGGAAAGCTTCCTTTGGAAAACGGGGATCCGTCTGACGGAGAAATGCCGAAAATCGGCGGAATGTGAGGAATTATGCTGCAAGATACGCTGACTCTCTATAAACTGATCGTTTTGTATATGCTCAACCGGGTAAATTTTCCCATGACCACCGCCCAGGTCAGCGACTTCATCCTGGAGCGGGAGTACACCAACTTTCTCACCCTGCAGCAGGTCATCAGCGAACTGAACGAGGCCGGGATGATCTCCTCCGAGACCATCCGCAACCGCACGCATCTCTCCGTCACAAAGGAAGGACGGGAGACCTTGCACTTTTTTCAGAACCGGATCAGCGATGCCATCAAGCAGGAAATCAACACCTATTTCCGGGAAAATGAGTTTGCGCTCCGAAACGAGGTGTCCGTGCTTGGGGACTATTATAAGTCCACCTCCGGGGAATACGAGGCCCACCTGGTGGCCAAGGATCGGGGCATCCGGCTGGTGGATATCACCTTGTCCGTTCCAGACGAATCCACCGCCGCTTCCATCTGCGACAACTGGCAAAAAAAGAACCAGGCCATCTATCAGCACCTCATACAGGAGCTTTTTTAAGGAAAGCATTCCCAAAAGACAAAAACGCGCCGGAGTTCAGTTTTCCGGCGCGCTTTCTTCCCGGATGCGTCTCATGTGCTCCCGGATTTTCACCTCGTATCCATTTCCTGAAGGTTTGTAAAATTCCCTTCCGTCCAGCTCATAGGGCAGATACTGCTGCCTCACATAATTGTTGGGATAATCATGGGCATACTTGTACCCCGTCCCATGCCCCAGCTTTGCCGCGCCCTTATAGTGGGCGTCCTGCAAATGCGGCGGAATCGGAAGGTTCCCTGTCTTTTCCACCGCCTCCATGGCCTGAAAAACCCCGCTGCTGGCAGCGTTGCTCTTGGGCGCACATGCCACATAAGACGCCGCCTGGGCCAGAATGATCTGTGCCTCCGGCATCCCGATGCGCTCCACCGCCAGGGATGCGCTGACTGCCACGGACAGCGCCTGAGGATCCGCATTTCCCACATCTTCCGCAGCACAAATCATGATCCTTCTGGCGATAAACGTCACCTGTTCCCCGGCTTTCAGCATCCTGGCCAAATAATACACCGCCGCATCCGGGTCGGATCCTCTCATACTCTTGATAAAGGCAGAAACCGTATCATAGTGATTATCCCCCGTCTTGTCGTACCGCAGCACCCTCTTCTGAATACATTCCTGCGCCACCTCCAGAGTCAGGCGGATTTTTCCGTCCTCACCGCGCCCGGTGGTCATGACGCCCAACTCCACCGCATTCAGCGCATGTCTTGCGTCTCCTCCGGAAAGCTCCGCCAGAAAATCCAGGGCGTCCTCCTCTATCACCGCATCATAAGCCCCCATTCCCCTCTCGGTGTCATACACGGCCTTCCGGATCAGCTCCTTCACCGCGTCCACAGGTATGGGTTTCAGTTCAAAGACAATAGAGCGGGAGATCAAGGCCCCGTTCACCTCAAAATAAGGATTCTCCGTGGTGGCTCCGATCAGAATCAGGGTGCCGTCCTCCACAAAAGGAAGCAGGTAGTCCTGCTGACTTTTGTTGAAGCGATGAATCTCGTCGATAAAAAGAATGGTGCGGCGGCCGTACATCCCCCGGGTGTCCTTCGCCTTTGCCACCACCTCTTCCATATCCTTCTTCCCCGCCACCGTGGCATTGATCTGGGTAAACTCGGCGCTGGTGGTATTTGCAATGACCCTGGCAAGGGTGGTCTTCCCCGTCCCGGGAGGACCATAGAAGATTATGGAGCTCACCTTGTCCGCCTGAATGGCACGATAGAGCAGCTTGTCCCTGCCCACAATGTGCTCCTGCCCCACCACCTCCTCCAGGGTTCTGGGGCGCATTCTCGCCGCAAGGGGAGACTCTTTCTCCATATTTGCGCTCCGCATATAGTCAAACAAATCCATATTACCTGGCCTCTTCCCGCAGCGTCACCTGATTCTCATGCACCGTCACAGACTTCATGCTGCGCAGGAAGCTGGATATCCTGCTGTAGCCGAACTGCCTGAAATCAAGCTGCCTGTACTTTTTGTGCAGCTCGTCGTTCAGCGTGGAAAGATTGTCGATCATCCCTCCGCTCTTTTCGATCATACTGCAAATCTCCCGCTCCAGCTCCGCCTTGGTCAGGGTGGTGCGCCGCTCCACATAATGCTGGTTATTCACCTTCTTTACCGCCAGATCCGGCACCTCCTGCACCACCATGGTACTCAGCTTGGCGTAGCCGTAGTTCCGCACGTCAAAATCGGAAAACTTATCGTTGAGCCTGCTTCCGATCCTGGCCAGATCCACCTGCTTTCCGTCATTTTCATTGACCAGGGCAAGGATGGCCTGGCGCACCTCCGTGATGGAGGTGACATTCTGTTCTTCACTGCCCTCCAGATTCTCGTTGCCTTCCAGCGCCTTATTCTGCTCCGCCACCAGGTTCAGATGAATAAAACGATTGCAGGCCCTGGTCAGCGCCAGCGGCGTCTTGGATTCCCCCATGCCCAGCACGAACATATTCTCCTCCCGCAGCCGCATGGCAAGCCGGGTGAAATCACTGTCGCTGGTCACCAGGCAGAAGCCCTGTACCTTGTTCTTAAAAAGAATATCCATGGCGTCAATGACCATGGCCATGTCGGTGGCATTTTTTCCCGTGGTATAGGAAAACTGCTGCACCGGCATAATGGAATATTCCAGCAGCATTCCCTCGTTCCATCCGTTGCTCCTGGACCAGTTGCCGTAGATACGGCGGTAGGTGGAAAGCCCGAACTTCTCCAGCTCCTCAAAAATCGTGCCCGCAAATCTGGAACTGATATTGTCCGCGTCGATCAGCACCGCAAACTGCATCCTCTCCCTTGTGAGATTATCAATTGTTTCTTCCATTCTCTCTCCTGTCCGCCCTCTTCGCACAAAGGGACCGCCACCCTTTCCCGGGGCAATTTTACAGCATCAGTTCAATACTCTGTTCAGTGTCTCCAACAGCACCTTTATATTGATGGGCTTGGCCAGATGACCATTCATCCCGCACTTCAGCGCCTCCTGCCGATCCTCCTCAAAGGCGTTGGCCGTCATGGCAAAGATGGGGATGGACGCAAGCTCATGGTTTTCCAGGGCCCGGATCTTTCTGGTTGCGCCATAGCCGTCCAGCTCCGGCATCTGAACATCCATCAATACCAGCTGATAGTACCCCGGCTTCGACCGCTCCAGCATATCCACCGCAATCTGCCCGTTGCCGGCCACCTCCGCAGTGAATCCCGCATCCTCCAGGATCGCCACTGCGATTTCCTGGTTTACCTCGTTGTCCTCCGCCAGCAGAATCCTTCCGGTCAGCTGCCGCTTCGGCGCATCCTCCACCGATTTTTCCTCCACCTCGGCAGTCACAATGGAATTCAGGCAGCTGCGCAGCTCGGACAGAAACAGCGGCTTGCCGCAGAACGCAGACACGCCGGCCTCCTTGGCCTCCTCCTCAATATCCGACCAGTCGTAGGCCGTCAGAAGAATGATCGGCACATCGTCTCCCATCTCCTTCCGGATCCTTCTGGCCACCTCCACGCCGTTCATATCCGGCAGCATCCAGTCGATCACATAGATATTGTAGTTGTCCCCCCGGGTGACGGCCTGGTGTGTCCTGAGCAGCGCTTCCTTTCCCGACAGGGTCCATTCCGCACGGATTCCGATCTGTCCCAGCATCAGGGTGACACTGTCGCAGGTATTGAAATCGTCGTCCACCACCAGCGCCCTGCAGTTTTTCAGCTGCGGAATATCCTGGGGTTCCCTGGCTCCCTCATGCAGCCGGAAAGTAAAGCCCACCGTGATCTCCGTTCCGACTCCCTGCTCGCTCTTTACCTCTATGGTGCCGTTCATCATATCCACAATATTTTTCGTGATGGCCATGCCAAGACCCGTGCCCTGGATCCCGCTGATGGTGCTGGTCTTTTCCCGCTCAAAGGGTTCGAAGATATGATTGACGAACTCTTCGCTCATACCCACGCCGGTATCCTTGATCAGAAATTCATAGTAGGCATAGCCCGACGGTGCCCCCGCCTTTTCCCGGATCCGCATGCTGACGATACCGCCTGCCCCCGTATACTTCACCGCATTGCTGAGCAGATTCAGCAGCACCTGATTCAGCCGCAGCCTGTCGCAGTAGATCTCCTCGTCCAGGATATCCACCGCGTCAATATACAGATCAAGCTGCTTTGCGTGAATGTCCGCCTGCAAAATGTTCCGCAGCTCATGCAGAATATCCGGCAGCCTGCAGAGCTTTTCCTCCAGATGTATTTTTCCGCTCTCGATTCGGCTCATATCCAGCACATCGTTGATCAGGCTCAGCAGATGATTTCCCGAGGTCATGATCTTTTTCAGATATTCCTCCACCTGCTCCCTGTTTTCGATGTGCGTGATGGCAAGAGCGGTAAAGCCCACAATGGCGTTCATGGGCGTGCGGATATCGTGGGACATATTGGAGAGGAAAATGCTCTTGGCCTTGCTGGCCGCGTTGGCCTGCCTCAGCGCAGTCTCCAGCGCTGTCTTCTTTTCCAGCTCACTGCGGGTCTCCCCGTCCACACTGCGCAGTCCCAATACCGCACCGAAATGTCCGTCCCACTCTCCCGCACGCACGGCCTTCACCTGAAAATACTTTATATTATCGTCAAAAACCGCACGATAATTCACATAGTATTGTTTATTTTTCTCCAGCTCCTCCCGCAGGGATTCCACGGAAACCGCCTGGCGGAACATCTCCCTGTCCTCCCCATAGACGAATTCCTCTATGTAACGCTCCATACACTGGTTGAGAACAATCGTGTTTCCGGGTGCGACGGCAAAAATCCGCCCGTCCTTTTCATTGCTGCGGATGGGAATCCCAATGCCCGTGCCAAGGTCAACAAAACAGACAATATTATAGTCAATGCTCAGCGCCTGAACCAGCTCCGCCTGCCGTCTCTCGTTTCTCGCCTCCTGCAGCTTCCGGGCGGTGCAGTCCAAAAGAAAGCGCTGGTAAAACAGCTTGCCGTTCTCCCGTATCAGCTTCACATTGCCCATGATATGCAGCACTTCCCCGTCCCGGTGCCGGATGCGGTACTCCATGCTGACGCTGTCTCCGTCCTCCTTCAGGTTTTTAATGCATTCCAGAAGCTCTTCCCGATCCTCTTCCACCACATTCCCGGCAACCATGTCAAAGCCGTCCGTCATCATCTCTTCCTGGGACTCATAGCCCAGAATACGGAGAGCCACCTTGTTGATGCTGATTACCTCCGCACCGTCCGCCGTATGACACATGACTCCGCAGTCGATGGTGTTGAAAATCTTCTCCAGCGTCTGATTCTTCTGTATGATCTCCTGCTCATAAAGCCGCTCCTGCGTCACGTCGATGGCCACACCCACGGTTCCCATCACGCTGCCGTCCAGATCAAACAGGGGAGATTTATAGGTGGTCAGCGTCCTGTTTCCTGCCCCGGTCTGAATGGTCTCCTCCGACACACAGGTCTTTCTCCCCTCCATGACCTCTCTCTCCGACTCTATACAGGCGGGATCGTCATGCTCCACATCCCAGATGTAAGCGTGTCCCTGTCCCTCCACCTGCTGCCTGGTCTTATTGACCGTCCTGCAGAAGCTGTCGTTCACCTTCTCGTGGATACCGTTTTTATCCTTATACCAGACCAGATTGGGCACATTGTTGATGGTGGCCTCAAAAAAGTGGCCGGTCTCCCAGAAATCCCGGCCCAGCTTATAAGCCTGCTGCCATCTCAGGAACCGGAATCCGGCCTCCTCCGCGGACATGGGACAGATCCAGATGTCCTTCACCCCGGACAATTCTCCCTTCAGAAGCTCCACCTGACCTTTCTCCGCAAGCAGAATAAGCTCCGCGTCACGGCGCTTTTCCGAGACCAGCTTCCTCACCGTCTCCTCCGCATTCAGTCCCCGCAGATTTGCCAGAATCACATCCGCCTCCGACAACAGCCCCTCCTCCGGTACGGAGCCCTCCGCAAAAGTATGCGTAAAGTGCTCCAACGGGGCTGTTTCCCTTACGATCTCGAAAATTTTGCACTGGCTGCCCAACAGATAAAAATGTACATGACAGTGGTACATAATCTTTCCTCCTTGTGTTTGCAGTCGATGGATCGATTCTTCCTGTGCGAACCGACATTAATGAAATTATACTTCACTCTCCCTGTAAAAAGCAAGGGCAGAACCACATTCTTTTGCAGGATTCCGCATGAAAATCAAAAAGCAGGAAAGGGAACGTCCCCTCTCCTGCTCACGCCGATTCCTGCTGGGGAATATTCATGACCAGCCGGAAAATAAACAGACCGTTATCATTCTTAAAATCATACTCCCCGTCAAATTTTTCCGCCGTCTTGATAATGCTCAGCACCCCCACGCCGCCCGTTGCCTCCGGCCTGGGCTGTCCGTTTTTAATCTCCGTCTCCAACCGGCAGGTGTTGCTGCAATACATGACAAGCTTGTTCTTCTTTCTCCGGATCATAAGGTAAATGGAACATTCTCTCTCCCTGGACTGCCTGCGCACCTCCATACAGCCATAGATGGCATTCTCATAGGCATTTGCCAGGATAGTCACCAGATCAATATTCGGTATCGTCAGGTTCCTGTCCAGCTCCACATCCATCACCACCCGAATCTGCTCCTTTTCCGCCTTCTCCGTATAAGAGGAAAGAAGATTGTTGACTGCCGTATTATCGCACAGAACCCTCTCACCGCCCTCATCCGTCTGCCGGTTGTATTCCTGCAGATACTGCAGCAGCTCCTGATTCTGCCCTCTGCGGACAAATTCCGCAATCACCGCGTTGTGATGCCTCACGTCGTGACGAATCCTCCTGCCGGAATCCGCAGACTTCTCCAGCAGCTCCATATTTCTCTCCAGCAGACGATGATTCATCTGCATCAGCTGATTCTCCTTCTGAAATTCCTTCTCTCTGCCGATGTGCTGGTAAAGCCGGAACACCAGCAGCTGCAGAGCGCCTGTGAGAAAAAAGTTTATGATAATCTGAAAAAGCCGATAGGGAGTCTGCCCCCGGATATTGGGATTCAAAATAAATCCGATCCCGAACAGAATACTGACGATCATGACGGCCAGACTGAACTGATCCAGCTCGTTCTCCACATAACTGCTGAACCCACGGATAGCGCTTTTTATTTTCCTGTCAATAAAATATGCCATGAACCCGATCAGCACGACACGCGTGACAATATCCGCCCATACGTTTCTGTCAAAAAAAAGAATGGAAACTTCAATACCCGCAATCAGAAACACCGCCAGCAGATAAAAGGTCAGGGCCAGCTTGTACAGCGACAAAAAGATGGGATCCGAGCTCATAAAGATACTGAAAACCGCAAAGCACAGATACATCACAAAAGCCGCCATCCGCACACAGCTCTCCCAGTCCACCGCATACCAGACACACGCCCCGGCCACCACAGCCGCACCGAAGCACGCGTAAGAGATGACTGTCTTCCTTCTGCCGTAACGCGGTTCATTCATCAGGGAAAACAGTATGACTGTCCCCGCCAGACTGATTGCAAACCGAATCAGCGCTATGTATATGGAACCTCCCAGCATGGCTCCTTCCGCCCCCTTTTCCTCTGTTGCTTCCTATCTCAATACATTATAAGCACAGAGGAATTCTTTTCCCTCCTTCCGGTACAATCCGCACTTTTTCCGTTATACTTTGTATCACTTCTTCCGAAGATCCGTCTGGGCCGGATCGTCTATCAACCGTCCCTCTCTGTCAAACCGTGAGCCGTGACAGGGACAGTCCCAGGTCTCCTCCTCCTGATTCCACTCCAGCCTGCAGCCCATATGAGGACAATTCAGCGTAACCCCATGGCCCCCCGCAGGCAGAAGGTGCTTTCCAAGCCCCCTTGCCGTGTGCGCCCCGTGGATTGCAAGCTCCTTCAGGGCCCGGGCAGTCAGACGTCTTTGGGGCGAAAAAATTTCCGCCTCCGGACAGTCTCTCCCTGAAACCAGCGCCGCCAGAATACGGGCCCCCGCCATGGCGGTGGTCATCCCCCACTTCCCGAAACCGGACAGGATATACCAGTCCGGTCTCCTGGCAGAAAATCTCCCGATATAGGGAATCTGATCCGGCGTCATGCAGTCCTGGGCCGACCAGTGTGCAACCTCATGGCTGCCGGGAAAAAAAGACCGGGCGGCAGAACGCAGCTTTTCATACTGCCCTCCCTGCCTGTTTCGTCCTGTCCGGTGGCTGCCGCCGCTCAGAAGAAGCACATCCCCCTGGGAGCGGAAGGATAGACCGTCCCTGTCGATTCCGAGATACATGCCCTCCAGGGCGCAGGCCCCCTGAAGCGCCGTCACATAGCTGCGCTCCTGGTACATTCTTGCAAAATAGAACCCGGGCACATTAATGAAGGGATAATGGGAGGCAAAAATAATATGCTCCGCCGTCACACTGCCCCTTGCTGTCTCCACACGGTTTCCCTCCACCCTGAGCACCCTGGTCTGCTCATATACCGTTACTTCCTCCGCCATCCTGCCCAGAAATTTCAGCGGCTGAAATCTTGCCTGCCCTTCAAATCTTGTCAGCCCCGCCACAGGAAAGGGAAGCTCTCCCGAAGACTCAAAGGAAGCCGCAATGCCCAGGGAAGACGCAGCCCGCGCCTCCCGTCTTAAGGCGTCCTCCTCCCGCCGGGAATAAAGACAGGCCGGGCACCTGACAAAATCACAGTCGATCCCTTTTTCGCGAATCAGTCTCTCATACTCGCGGATGGCTGCTTCATTTGCCCTGGCATACTGCTCCCCCATCCGTCTGCCGAAGGTGCGTATCAACCGATCATAGATCAGTCCGTGCTGGGAGGTGATCTTGGCCGTGGTGTTTTTCGTCTGCCCGCTGCCGATTCTGTCCGCCTCCAGAACCACCGTGGGGATCCCTTCCTGTCCCAGATAATAGGCCGTCAGAATCCCTGCAAGCCCTGCCCCGATGACAACCGCCGCCGTGCCGGTATCTCCCGGAAGAGGATCCCGTTTTTCAATCTGTGTCTCTGCCGTCCAAATAGAGTCCATTGCCGCAGCCTCCCCACTTACTTTTGGACAGCATATGCAGGTTCCCGGAAATTATGCCTTCGCTTCCGTTACAGAAAATCGGACTTTACCATCACATCCAGTACAAAGCTTCCCTCCTGCGTATAGCACAGCATATCGCCTCCCAGCTTTTTTGCCGCGTCACGCACCGTGGGCAGTCCAAACCCATGGCCCGTCTCCTTCTTTCCGGTGGCCGGAAGCTCTCCCTTTTCCACACACAGCCCCTCTCTGCAGGGATTCATGATACGGATCGTCAGATAACCCCTGTTATACTTCATCTGTACGGAAACCTCAGACCTCTCCTGCACCGATAATCCTTCCAGCGCATCGCAGGCGTTTTCCAATCCGTTTGTGAGAATCTGACACAGCTCCAGATAAGGAAGCTCCTCCTCCCCGACCTGGATATCCGGCTTCAATTCCACCCCCATCTCCTGTAACTTTTGGGAATAATGGCTGACCACCGCATTCAGATAAGGATTGGGACAAAACTGCCCCATCACGGCATCCATCTTGGAGCCTATGTCCCTCAGATATCCGACAGCCTGCTCTGTGTTTCCCGCGGCAAGCAGTCCTGAAAGGGTGATCGTATATGCCTTCATATCATGCTTCAGCCGGCGTATCTGCTGCTGGTTTTCAAGCTTCGTCTCCAGGAAGACCTTCTGCTCCTGAAGACTGCGCTCGCTCTGCTGTTTCCGGAAGAGCAGAAGCTGATTGTACAGGGAGAAAAAGATCGTGGCATAGTTGAATCCCATGAGAAGCAGAATCAACAGACACAGAAAAAAGTCTTCCGGGCGGTTCTCAATATTGACGGGGTAATAGAGCATTACCGTAAGCAGTACATAATACAGCATCGTCATTCCCGCAAAGACGCCCCAGCCCCTTTCCACAGAGGCCTGCAGTTCCAGATAAGGCTTCCGCAGAAAACGGTACGCAAAATATTCCGCCAGAGGAAGCAGCAACAGTCTGCTCACAAACAACAACACATTCCGTCCGCCGCCCAGACAGCTGTCCAGCAGAAGCGTGACTCCCATGATCCACAGGCAGAAGGTGTCCGCCAGGCAGAACGTGAGAATGTACCGGAATCCCTTGTCCGCAGACAACACATAGAAATAGACAAAGCTGGGAATGGAACAAGTGAAAAAGAACAGTTTTCCCATGACCTCAAGCCCCAACACAACAAGCCCCACCCCATTCAGAAACATAAGCAGCCCCATGCCCACTGCCGCCAGCAGCACAGTCTTTTTTTTCGGATACCGCGAGCGAAACAAAATGACAAAAAGAAAGATCACATGGAACATACTCCAGAACGCAGACAAATCACGCATCAGTATTTTCATCGGACAACCTCCACCGGTTTATCTATTGTATCAAATCGGAACCATTCCTCTGTTTCTTCAGATTAACACAAAAATTTTTCCTTTTCAATGGCAAAAAACGGTAACGGTACGGCAAATCATAAAATTTTGAAAAAAAACAAAACTGTACTTCGGCAAAGAGTAGATAAATCGTTGAAAAAAGTGTACTATACTGTTCGGAGATCATTCAAAAAGTACCGAACAAGGAGTGCGCACATGGGCAGAAACAAAGAACACCTTCCCGCAAAATCACTGAAAACCCTGTTTATTCTCTACACCCTCGCCTGTATTCTATCCGCTTTCCTGGCCTCGCTGTTTTTTTCAGCGATGTGCCAGTTAGGACAGTCAAAAATATATGATGACTATGCCGCTGCATACAAAAATACCAACTTCATGACGGAAGTGGAAATGCGTGACAAGTTGGATGGCAGTTCCCACGGCACCCTGATGTTCCAAACGGGCAATCTTCATTCCTTCTTCACACCCGCGGACAGCTTTCTCTACAATACGCTCGGTCTGCTGAGCGTTGCCATTCCCCCTGCCTGCTTTATGTTCGGCGTCTGCATCACCGGTCGTCTGTTCTACCGGCGGCAGCTGCGGGAGCCGCTGGAACTTCTGAACCGGGCTGCGGACAATATCTCGGACAGCAATCTGGACTTTCAGATCGTCTGCCACACCCGAAACGAACTGGGAAAGCTCTGCTATTCATTTGAAAAAATGCGGGCAGCCCTCCGGCAGAACCACATGGAAATGTGGCGGCAGATTGAAGAACGCAAACGTCTGAACGCCGCCTTTTCCCACGACTTAAGAACCCCTCTTACGGTTCTGAAGGGGCAGAGCGAAATGCTGCTGCACTACGCTCATCAGATGCCGGAGGAAAAACTTCTCGCCACCATACAGATGATGCAGCGGCACATCGCCAGACTGGAGGTCTATGTCAATACCATGAACGGCCTGCAGCGGCTGGAAGATCTGGAGGTAAACAAAACCACTGTTGCCGTCAGGGATACCATCCGGCAGATGCGCTCCACCGGAGTTTCCCTCTGCATGAACCGAAAATTTGAGTTCAACGACGAGACCCGAAATCTCCCCGGCCTGAGCCTGGACCTGTCTGTTATAATGCGCGTATATGAAAATCTGCTGTCAAACGCCGCAAGATATGCAAGAGAAAAGGTGACTGTCTCCGTGCGTGCGGAAGGCACGTTCTTCCTCCTGACCGTGTCAGACGACGGAAAGGGCTTTACGCAGGAGGAACTGACCGCCGCCGTAAAGCCCTTTTACAGCTCCGCCCCGGAATCCGACGGGCTGCATTTTGGCATGGGATTGAATATCTGCAAAATACTCTGCGAAAAACACGGCGGATATCTGACGCTGGAAAACCGCTCCGGCGCCTCGGTCACTGCCGTTTTCAGTCAATGATCTCTTCCCTGTTTCGCATAAAGGCCTCGATCTCCTCCGCAGTGCGGATAATGTCCTCCGAGAGCACCTCCGCACCGTCCTCCGTGATCAGCAGGTCATCCTCAATGCGGATTCCGATCTCCCATTCGTCAATGTACAGTCCGGGCTCGTCGGTGATGACCGCCCCCGGCCGAAGCTTCTCGTTTGCCGCCACATTCACATCGTGCACGTCGATCCCCAGATGGTGAGATACACTGTGCATATAATATCGGGAAACCTGGTCCTCCTGCTGGATCAGGCCCAGCTCCATAAGCCCTCTGGCAAGAACCTCCTTACAGATATCGTTGAGCTCCTTCAGGGTCTTTCCCGGCCCCGCCTCCGCCGCAACCCTGCGGTTGGCCGCAAGCACCAGGTCATACACCTGTCTTTGTCTGTCCGTGAAGCTGCCGTTTACGGGATAGGTTCTGGTAATGTCCGAATTGTATCCTGATACCCTGGCTCCCAGATCCAGAAGCAGCAGACTGCCGTCCCTGCAGGTATCCCTGTTGGTATCATAGTGCAGCATGGTTCCGTTCATACCGCTTCCCGCAATGGTGGGAAAGGCAGGTCCCTCCGCACCGCCTTTGAAAATGCTGTACTCAAACTCCGCCTGGGCCTCATACTCTTTCCGGCCCGGCGCAAGACTTTTCATCACGTTCTTCAGCGCTTCTTTGGTCAGACCCACGGCCTTCCGAATCAGTGCCACCTCGTCGCTGTCCTTCCACATACGCTCCCCGGCAACAAGAGGGAACAGGTTTTTCACCGGGACGCCGGGATACAGCTCCCTGAATTCACATGCCTTCACCGCGTTGTAATCCGGCAGATCTTCCTGACTGTGACGATAGGTGTCAAAATAGACCTGCTGCACATCCTCCCTGGTCATCTTGGACGCCACCGCGCCATCCAGCGCCGTGATCAGCTGCACATCCCTGATGCCCGAGATCTCTCTGGCCTCCTCCACCGTCACCTTTCTGCCGTACCAGCGCTCCCTGGAGGGATCCGCCTCCTCGATAAAAAGCGTGACCTTCGCCGGTTCCACCGCCTTATCCAGCACCAGCGCCATCTTCTCCCTGCGCAGCCCCGTCAGATAAAAGAAATTGCGGTTCGCCTGAAAATGGGCATATTCGTCCGCACTGACATGGGTGGGAATCCCCGCATACAATACCCCAATGCTGCCCTTCTCCATTTTTTCCAGAATAGCCTCTCTTCTCGCCTGATAATTCATAATTCCATGCCTCCATCTTTTTTATTCTGCCCCTATCGGCCCAGCGGATTTCCCACGGCCTGCCTCTAAGCCAGCCAGCGGCTCAACGCCTCCTGCAGTCTGCCGAAGTCAAGCGGCTTTGCCAGATGCTCGTTCATGCCCGCATTTTTTGCCGCCAGTACATCCTCCGCGAAAGCGTTGGCCGTCATGGCCAAAATCGGAATCCGCAGGGCGTCTTTACGCTTCATGGCGCGTATGGCCATGGTCGCCTGATAACCGTTCATCACAGGCATCTGGATATCCATCAGAACCATGTCGTAATACCCTTCCTCCGACTGCTCAAACAGATCCACTGCCTGTTTTCCGTCCACGGCCTCCTCCACACACAATCCGGTCATGCCCAGAATCTCCGACGCGATCTCCCGGTTGATGTCATTGTCCTCCACCAACAGGACTCTCTTTCCCGTGAGATCGTCTGCCTCCATGGTCTCTCTGACACCGCTCTCCTGTGCGCACTCTTCCTCATCCCCGATCAGCATCCGGAACAGTCTGGTAAGTCCCGACTTGAACACCGGCTTACAGAGGAACCCGTTGACTCCCGCCGCCCGGGCCTCAAATTCGATGTCCGTCC
Source organism: uncultured Acetatifactor sp. (assembly GCA_910586835.1). GTDB lineage: Bacteria > Bacillota > Clostridia > Lachnospirales > Lachnospiraceae > Acetatifactor. The sequence continues at coordinate 41,851 of CAJUJU010000010.1, read as the reverse complement.
AGTCGTAGGCGGAGAGAATGATAATGGGTACGTCGTTCCCCACCACCTTCCTGATCTCCCGGGCAGTTTCCACACCGCTCATATCGGGCATCTTCCAATCCAGAATGACGGCAAAATAATCCCTTGCCTGCCGGTGTCTTTCCACCACTCTCTCCAACGCCTCCCTGCCGGAAAGCACCCACTCTCCGTCCATGCCGATCTCCTCCAGCATACAGCAGGTAGACTCGCAGGAGATTCTGTCGTCGTCCGCCACCAGCACAAAGAGCCCCTCCAGCCCGGAAGTATCCGGCAGATCGGTCTCCTGCAGCTTCAGGAATATGGTGGCGGTAAAGCGGGATCCCTTTCCTGGCTCGCTCTCCACCTCAATATTTCCGTTCATCATACGGACGATATTCTGGGTGATGGGCATACCCAGTCCCGTGCCCTGAATCTTGCTGACCCTGGAGTCCTCCGCCCGGGTGAAGGGAAGGAAGATCTTTTCCACATATTCTCTGGTCATTCCGATTCCGTTGTCTTCAAAGACAAATTCATAGCACCCCGTTCTCGGCTGCGATATGGGCTTTTCCGCCACTGTCAGCGTGATCCTTCCTCCGTCCGGCGTATACTTTATGGCGTTTCCCATAATGTTCACAAAGGCCTGCTGAATGCGCAGACTGTCTCCAAGCACATCCTCGTGAACGATATCGTGAATACGCACCTGCAGTTCATGGCCATGCTCCTGTATCTGGGGATGCACCATGGTGATCAGATTTGCAAGAAGCTCCGAAAGGTTGAAGGCCTCCTCGTTCAGGCTCATCTTGCCCGCCTCGATCTTGGACATATCCAGGATCTCATTGATCAGCCCCAGAAGATGCCTGCTGGATATGGTGATCTTTTTCAGGGCATCCGCCACCTTTTCCCTGTCGTCGATATGGCTGGCGGCAATGGCCGTCATGCCGATGATGGCATTCATGGGCGTGCGGATATCATGGCTCATACTGGAGAGAAAATCCGTCTTGGCAGCATTGGCAGCGTTGGCGGCATCGTAGGCCTCCTCCAAGGCCTGCCTGGCAAGCTCCTCCTGCCTTCTGGCGGCGGTGATATCCCTGCCGATGACAAAGGCGTGAATATGCTCCGTCTCATCATCCTGAAACAAAAGAATACTGTACCGCAGATAACTGTCAACGCTCTTCAGGTAGAATTCCGCCTCCACATCCGTCTCTCCCCTGTGAAAGGCCTGAATCAGCTCATCCCTGCGCCACAGTTTCTCCATTCCGGAGCTCAGCGGCTGGAACTGATACAGTCGTTCGCAGGCTTCAAAGAAGATGTCAATGTTCACCGGAAGCGTCACTCCGGTCTTTGCCAGCACATCCTCTCCGGTTCTGTCCGTGATCTCCTCCCGCAGGAAGCCGTCGGTCAAATCCAGCCCGTAGCTGAACTCGCTGTTTAAGGTCAGCGCATCCCTGTACTGCCTTCTCTCACACTCCAGCGCCCTGGCGGCCTGATTCCTCATCAGCAGCGCGTCCGAAAGCTTCCTGTTCTGCTCCTGCAGATCCCCGTACAGCTTCCTGGACAGCCTCTCCTCCACCATCTTCTCCCCTGTAATGTCCTGGCTGACCACAAGAGCCGTCACAGGACGGCCGTCCCCATCCCGCTCAACCGCGATAAAGCTGAGCCTGCACCAGCCGATTGTCAAACCAGGATACTCCAGACTGACAATATTGGTATCCTGCATTCGCCGGGAAAGGGAGTCCAGATCCGTAAATTCGTCCATATTCTTCCAGAAGCTTTCCTGTACACAACACCTCTGAAAAGCCTCAAATCCGGCCCTCAGGGAACCGTTTGAAGGAATCGACTCCCTGAGAAAAGGCTTTGCGTTGATCTCCCGATATTCCTTTGTCAGCAGATTTGCCTCGTAACAGCACAGATAGATATCGCTCAGCGATCCCACGATAGCCATCTGCCTGCGCAGGGAATCGTTGGCCTCCTGAAGCTCCGCATTATTCCTGCGCAGCGCCTTGTTGTATTCCGCCTCCCTGACCTTCTCCTCCGTGATATTCTTCACATACCAGACCGCCCGGGCCCGATCCTCCGAATAATCCTCCAGCGGCACAATCTCCGTCTGCACCCAGCGGTATGTCTCCCCGACCAGCCTTCGATAGGTAAACTCCACCGTATCCTGCTTTACCGCAAAACAATTCCGCAGGTTCTCCGTCTTCATCAGCCGGATGAATTTCTCCCTGTCGCTTTCATGCACATGCTTTTTCGCACAGTTTTCGATCAGCCTGTCATACGCGAAGCAGCAGAGCTTCTCGTCCTCCCACTCGGCGTCCACAATCTTCAGATTCCGCACTTCGTTTTTGTTCAGGTCTATATAACTGATCCGGTAATAGGCATCTCTCAACAGATTGAAGGCCACGGCCGCAATCTCTGCGCTCTCGCTCTCTCCGTATCCGTTCGTCATAGCATCCCGTTTCTGCTCCCCCATAATAGCCTCCCGCTTCTGTCCGCTGCTATTTCTTTTCAAACAGCAGAACCCTGTCCCGTTCCCTCAGTACGGTATCACCCTGGGGACGCACATTTTCCGCCCCCCCTTTTTTACCATCACCACAAAACTCCTGCAAGTCCCGCCGTCACCGGATAAATATCGCCGCAGCCCACCGTAAGCAGCGGCGAAACCGACCACCGGATGCCGGCTGATTTCTTTTTTCCTTCAGAACCTCCATAATCACATGGAAGGCGTCATAGTGGGAATTGATGCGGAAAAGATGCAGAATTCTGACTACCCGAAGCATTCGGAACGCATCCGCCCCGCCGGGCAAGAAAAAAGGAAGAAAAAAGGCAATAAGGACAGCAGTTTTCTTTTATTGTACCATCTGTTTTTCACTGGCGCAATACCTGGGAGGGCGTCAGAAGAATATCGTGGTTAACGGTGGCGTAAAACAGACGACGGAATTCCTCCCGGCTGTCCGTCTGCCCCAGAGCCCACATAGTCTTTGTCACCGCAGCCTCCAGCGTCATGTCATAGGCCTCCATCAGACAAAAATCCGCCTTGATGGCCTTTCCCACCCGGTACACCTCCATATCGCTTCCCTCGTGAGTCACCTGAGTGGCAAGCATGACGATCTTTCCCGCGTCGATCCAGCGCCGGATCTCCGGATAAAACGGCTCCTCACCGTACTCCGGGAAACCACCCACGCCAAAAGCCTCTATGACCACCCCGTCATAGAAGGCAAACAGTCGGTTCAGCACGCTGCCGTCCATACCCGGTATCAGCTTTAAAAGCAGCACCCTGTCGTTCAGATCATGGTAAAAACGCACATCGCCCGTAAGCTTATCCTTGTCGTCTATATAAAATAAAATCCTGCCGTCCTGTATCACTGCTATGGACGGATAGTTGATGCTGGAGAAGGCATTGTAGCTCTTGGAGCGCTCTTTCTTTGCCCTGGTTCCCGCAATGACCTTACCGTCAAACACGATATTGACTCCGTATGCTCCCGGCTCGGAGGCAAATCTCAGACTGTCCAGCAGATTGGTTCTGGCGTCCGTCACCGGCAGATTGATAGGCTTCTGAGAGCCCGTAATGACAATGGGCTTTCTGCTGTTCTGCACCAGATAGGACAGCGCCGCAGCCGTGAACGCCATGGTATCCGTCCCGTGACAGAGGACAAAGCCATCGTAGGAGGCATAATTCTCCTCAATGCAGGCCGCCAGCTCCAGCCAGTGCCTGGCGTAAATATTCGTACTGTCGAGCCCGAAAGGCTGTAGCACGCTGACCTGGCAGAACTCCCTGTGTTCCTCCACATAGGACAACAGCTCCTCCGCCGCAAGCCCGGGAGCAAGCCCCTCCCTGGTATATTCCGAGGCAATGGTGCCTCCCGTCGCTATCAAAAGCAGTTTTTTCTTCATCAAATCTTCTCTGCCGCTCCTACAAATCGCTGTGGCAGACACACTTGTTTCTGCCCTGTTCCTTCGCCCGGTAAAGCGCTCTGTCCGCCCTGGAAAAAATCTCCTGGGCCAGCATCTTATCGCCCTGGTACTCATATATGCCGCAGCTGAAGCTCAGCTGTCCCTCCGGCATAAAGTCAAACTTCAGCTCGTTGACCGCCTTCCTGACCCGATCCATCCGTTCCGCCATCTGCCTCTCCGACAGTCTTCTGCTGATCACGGCAAACTCCTCCCCGCCATACCGGAATACTTCCCCGTACTCCTGGCAGTACTCCATCAGCACATCCGCAAGCCGGATCAGAACCGCATCGCCGCACTCATGGCCATAGGCATCGTTCACCCGCTTGAAAAAATCCACATCCAGCACGGCCACCGTCAGCTGCCCGCTCTGTACATGGCACTCTCTGTAATGCTGATCCAGCCTTTTGTAAAATTCCGTATGATTATAGAGCCCTGTCATGGCATCTCTCTTCAGGGCGTGCTGCATCTCCTCGTTCATCCGACAGCTTTTGCGGATAATGGCATTCTTCTCCTCGTTCAGGTACAGCAGGGACATGCACACAGTACTGGTCATCACAATGAGTACGGCGCCCACCAGACCGCTGAGAATACGGTACTTCAGACTCCAGGTATTATCAAATAAACTGGCCGTACACGCTCCTATCAGCATAAAGAGCACCGACAGAGCCGTGGTTCCGCCGGTCAGCCGCCTGCTGTCAAACATAATGGATACGATAATCGGTATCACAAAGGTACAGGAGGTCATCAGGAAAAGACCATGAAAGGTGGCGGTCACAAGACAGATACAGAGAATACAGAGAATAAGCGCCTGACTCTTCCTCTGCACCGTGCACTCCCCCAGCACCGCAAACCTGGCCGCCAGCACACATCCCACATTGATCAGGCTGGGAGTCAGTATATAAAACAGGATATAATTCAGGTCGTTTTCCACCATCCCTGTATGAAACGCTTTCATCAGCACATAAATCAGGATCTCCATGCCAAAAAGCACACCCGTCATGATATAGACCGATTTTAAAATCTTTTTTCTGCACTGCTCCTGCAGACTCAGGTACTCTTCCTCAACATTCATAAGTGTTTCCTCTTCCAAAATTCTCCGTCACAAAACCATTTTAATATTCCGGAGGGAACGCTGTCAAGAACACGCTCAAAATCGGCAGATTTTTACCCATTTTCAACAGAATCTTCCGAAAACACCACTCTGTTCCGCCCGGCGGCCTTGGCGGCATACAGCGCTTCGTCCGCCCGCCGCAGCAAATCCTCATACCGCAATTCCCGGTTGGCCGACGCCTCCGGCATTCTCTCCGCGGCAGCCCCCGCGCTGACCGTCACCACCTTTGACACGGCGGAGGCCGGCGCAGGAATTCCCCTGTCAAAAACCGTTCTTCTGATCTTCTCCGCCAGTTCCTCCAGTTCCCGTCCGTATACCCCTGGGAAAATGGCTACAAACTCCTCCCCGCCGTGCCGGATCAGCAGCCGGGTATGATCCCCTGCCGCATCCCTGACGCAGTCCGCCACTGAGGCAAGACACTCGTCTCCCGCATCATGCCCCAGAGAGTCATTGTACTTTTTAAAATAGTCGATATCCAGCATCACCACCCCCAGAAACGGATGCCTTCTGCCGCCGGACAGTTCCTCCTCCAGCACCGCGTTTGCCCCTCTGCGGTTCAGCAGACCGGTCAGCGGATCAATGAAGGTCTTCACCTGGATATATTCCTGCAGTGTCCTCAGGCCCACCTCAAACTGCTGTGCCACAAATCCCACCACCAGCAGGGCGATGCCTGCGTACATCACTGCCGCAAAGGCCTGATAGTCAACACCCATTCTGTCCGCCAGGGAAGCCGACCAGACAAACACCAGATAGGCCAGACCCAGCAGCAGACAGAATTCCCAGAAGCTGTGCAGGGGAATGATACAGATCACCACACAGATAACGACAAAAAAGTCATAGCCCTTCCCGCATTCCACCCTGCACAGGGCAATGCCCGCCATCCCCAGAAACCAGGTCCACCAGAAAACCCTGTGGAGAATCTTGCACTTCCAGACCTCCTTCGAGTTGTCAATACCGTTCAGATAAAGAATCCAGACAATGATGGCGGCAAAGAGAACCGCCTGCACAATAATCCAGATACTCAACGACAGCGACACCGGAAACAGCTCCCCGGCCCGGGCGCTGTTCAGACTCGCCATATTATATACCGCAATCAGTATCAGCCCCGGCGCAACCGCCAGAATCCGCTTGCAGTTTGTCTCCGCAAGCTTCTCCTGCACCTGCTTTCGGATCTTTAAACTGTCCCGTCTTATATAACCGGTAGAATGCACAAACGCTCCCTGCAGATCCCCCATGATCTGCGACAGACTCTTTCTCATCCCCATATCCTTTCCTGTTAAAAAACGGCGTCGATTACTTTTATTATACAGCAATCGACACCGTTTTGGAAGCGCAAATCACACCTGATAATCTTACAGAATCCCTCCGGTCAGCCCTCCAGACGCCGCAGCTCCGTGTAGGCCAAAAGCAAAGGTCCCACCCCCTTGGCGTCATTCTCCACCACAGGCTCCGACATGTAATAGGCAAAGCTGCCGTCACGGCGCAGGTCGCCCGCAGGCCCAAGCCCCGCCACCAGACAGATTCCTCCCAGGGTCAGCCCCTGCTCCGTCTCCTTCAGATATTTGCCGCAGATACCGTGAAAAGCCTTCAGCCCGTACTCTCTGTATTCCCCGGGCAGAAATCCCAGCCGTACCCCCTTTAACAGAGAATAGGCCATGATAGCACTGCCGCTGGTCTCCAGATAATTGGGCTCCTGCCCTCCCAGCGCGGGCAGCTGATACCACATGCCCGTCTCGTCCTGAAACCGGAGCATATCCTCCGTCAGCCGTACAAAGACCTGCTTCAGATTCTCATACTCTCCCCGGTATTCCTCCCCCGGCTCACATTTGGAGAGCGTATCCAGCAGCGCCATGGAATACCAGCCCAGCGCCCTGAGCCAGAAGTTCTTCGACAGTCCCGTCTCCCGGTCGCACCAGAACACTTCCCTGGAGGCGTCATAGCCGTGGTAGTACAGCCCTGTCTTCTCATCACGCATATGCTTCACAACAACCGCAAACTGAGCGAAGATATCACCGTAATTTTTTCGTCCGTTGAATCTGGTCTCATATTCCATGTAGAAGGGCTGCCCCATATACAGGCCGTCCAGCCAGACCTGGTTCGGGTAAATCTTCTTATGCCAGAAATTCCCCTCCGCCGTCCTGGGCTGGCTCTGCACCTGTCTGTAAATCAGGTCGATTGCTTTGCGGTATTTTTCCTTTCCGTTTATCTCATACAGGGCAAACAGCGTTTTGCCCGCATTCACATTGTCAATATTATACTCCTCCACGGAGTAGCCGTTTATGGTTCCGTCTTCCCTGACCCGATGATCGATAAAGGCGTCCGCAAACTCGAAATACCGCTTCTCCCCCGTGGCCCGATATGTCTCCAGCAACGCAAGGATCATACAGCCGTCGATATAATTCCATCCTCCGGCCTTTCCCGCCCTGGCTTTTTCAATATTCCACACCGGAATATCCAGCGTGCTTCGCTCGATCAGCTGGTCTATATACCTCTCAAATAACGGCAGCTGCATAAAAAACCTCCTCTTCCCGTCTCTGTGTCAGACTCTGCATCGCCAAAATCATATGCCCGCTCAGCTCTCCAGCTTGTCAAAATTCAGGGATGCCACCACCATAAATGCCGCCGTGAACAAAAGCAGCGCCACCACCATCAACAGATAAGCCAGCTCCAGTCCAGCCGTCATCATGCCCAGCATTGCCCCAAACAGCGCCACCATAATGGCGATTCCCTGCAAAAACATCTGAAACAGCTGTCTCCCCACAATCCCAAGGGTTCCGCCTACCACGATCTCCGCCACAGCCAGGGCATACAGCTTATTGGCCGACAGCGCCACATAACCCAGGATGCACAGCAGCGCCAGAGACGGCGACATCTCCATGACCACAGCGCCGGGCACCGTGATGAAAACTGCGTTTACCACGCTCTGAATGTGCTGAATGGCAGTGGCGTTTACCAGCTTTGCAAACGCACTGTCCGGAATCAGATAGGTATAGGGAGAGGCAAGCTCCTTCGCCCACTTCCCGTTCATTGCGGTAAATATAAAGATCAGATAAGCGGAAACCGCCGGAATAATAAAAGGTGTAAACTCCCCGAAGCCCCCTTCCCGCACATAGAGCCATGCGATACCCACTCCTGCCGCCAACGCAAAGGCTGTGGAAAGATCAAAGAAAAAGTATTTGTTCTTCTTATACTCCAGCAGCTGTCTGTAGAAGATGGCCTTTGCGCCCGCGCCCTTCCACCGCACACTGGCTTTGCCGAACTTCCGCTTTTTCCCCAGCCTCTTATCCGTATTGCCCTGCCTGCGGCTGGCCAGCACTTCCTCATAGTCCTCCGCAAATTTGATGGCATCCTCATAGTATGCGCCGGTACATTTCATCCGCAGCGCCGCTGCCACCAACACGGCAAAAAGGCCCAGATAAAGCAGACTTCCAACTGTATTTACCACCGTAACACCGCCAAACAACAGATGGATCACGGAAATATACCATCCGATCAGAGGCACCAGCTGCACCGCATCACTGTGCAGAAAATGTCTCACCGTCTGAAAGCTCAGCCCTTCCCGAAGGTAATAGCCGATGGCTATGAATGCCAGCACTCCCACCAGTCCATATGCTCCCCGGATAATCCAGCTTCTCTGACGCTCCGTAAGCCGCTCTGTCCCGTACAGAAGCAGCATAATGCTTCCCTCCAGCACATTCTCGAGAAGGACGGAAAACAGGAACCAGACCGCCAGCTTCCATCCCGGCACATGAAACGCAGCCAGACCACAGAAAATCACAAAAAGATTGATCAATATCTGTGACGGCAGCATTCTCAGATAAGCGTAGACCAGAACCCGTTTCGGGCTCACCGGTGAGGGAAACAGAAAATGAACGTCGCTGTTTCGGTAGACCAGTCCCTTTCTTTTCGCAAACGCGATAAGGTTGCCCGGAACCAGCCAAAACGCGAAAACGGTGAGCACTCCCGTCAATCCTTCCGGCGAATCAATGCTAAACTGCTCGGTCCAGACTTTTATGGAAAAAGGCATGACAACGATATAAAACAGAATCACAACAATATAAAAATAAGTAATGGGCCTGCGCAGCGCCATTTTGATACGGTTTACAAGAGTCCGCCGATAGAGATATCCAATCGCTCCCACGGGTCACCTCCCGCTCTCCGCAGAATCCTGCTCTGCGGCAGACTGCGCTTTCCGGCTCTCCGCTGACTTTTCGCCCTGGCCTGTCACCGCAAAGAACAGCTCCTCCAAATCCTCGTTGGCCACGTCTTCCCTCGTGTAGGTTCCCAGGATATGCCCCTTATCCATGACAAAGGTCACATCCCACAGCTCCTTTACCATCTCCAGCATATGGGTACTGATCAGAACGGTACAGCCCTTGTCCCGAAGCTCCAGAATCACCGTCTTCAATTCCTTGATGGCGGCGGGATCCAGTCCCACCATGGGCTCATCCAGCAGGATTACATCCGGCGAGGTGATCAAGGCACAACAGATACTGACCTTCTGCATCATACCCTTGGACAGCTCGTTCCCCAGCTTATCCTGTTTGTCTGTAAGCTCAAAACGCTCAAACAGCTCCCCGATCTCCTCTTCCGATACCTTTACGCCATAGGCCCGGGTGATAAACTCCATATGTTCCCGCACGGTCAGCGCATCGTACAGGCAAGGCAGCTCAGGCACATAGGCAAAATGCCTTTTTGCCTCCACCGTCCTGGAATCCTTTCCCTGGATCCGAATGGTTCCCTGATACCGCAAAAGACCCGCGATGCTCTTGATCACCGTGCTCTTCCCCGCGCCGTTTGGCCCCAGCAGAATCCCTACTCTGCCGTCCGGTACAGTAAAGCCCACCTGATCCACCGCCAGCGTTTTTGCGTACTTTTTCGTTAAGTTGATTACTTCCAGCATACTGCTTTCCTCCTTCTCCCCGTCAGATCGTCGCTATCCATCCCATACCCATAACCACCGCAATCAGCCAAAGAATCAACAGATGCACGGGATAGAAGGCATAGAAAAAGTATTTCATCTTCAGCCCACGCTTCCCGTTGTAGAAAGCGATGGGAAGCAGCGTCAGAAACGCCGGAATTTCGCTGAAACTCATCAGCGTCAGCACGATGCACCCGGCCAGCATACAAATCACCTTTTTCTGCCGGAACAGATACATGACCGAAATCGTCAGCACTCCCATGCCGCCGTAATCCGTGCGCAGAAAGTCCGCCGCAAACATGGCCAATGCAAGAACCGCCAGATCGGCGCAGGTCCGCCAGGCCCGATCCGCACCTTTCGTATTCCGGTATACCACATAGAAGATCAGCATCAACGTCAGAAGCACCCCGAAAATCAGGGGAAACAGCATTCCTCCGTCCGGCACAAAGGGCCATCCCGACAACCGCCTGTACAGCAAAAGCCCCGCATATAAGGGAAGCAGCAGGATGCCCGCCGCCGTAAAAAGCCCCCGCAGCCCTGCGCCTAACTCCTTTTTCCCGAAAAAGTCGAATGCCGTCAGCCCCAGAATCCCTAAAAACAAGGTAAAATACACATTCTGATAATTAAATTCCAGCACCTTCGCACTGAAGGCCAGATCAAAGGGAATCTCCGAGATCAGAGCAAAGAGCCCCAGCCGCAGTGTATATTTCCGAAGATCATGAGTCTTCTGAAAACCCTCTACCAGCAGAAAGCAAAATATGGGAAAACCCAGCCGTCCCACCATTCTCAGCGCCGACATACCATAATACAACACGCCGTTTTCCGCCAGCCAGCGCATTATCCCTCTGTAATCGCCTGGCAGGGAGTAAATTCCCCTGACCACCAGCATCCTCATCAAAATCGCAGCCGCAAAATGATCGATCAGCATTGTGACAACGGCTATGATCTTTATGGTGCTTCCCGATACACCACCTTTCCCCTGCTCCTGAATCGGCATCTGACCGCCGGTTACGCCCATCTGTAAACTATCCATTTCCTTCCCCTCTGCGCACTGCCGCGCGCACCCAGATCAGCGGTCGGATACGCATTTTTATCCGATCATCTGTATTATCTACTTGATACAATAAGCCATAACATACCCGTTGTCAATTCCTTTCTGCGCACAATAAACACTGAATCGTGCAAACCAATGTCTTTTTGATACGGTCCCTGACGCTAACCAAATAACATTGTCGTGCAAGCACGGCGTTTTCCTCTCTGCTCGCGCAAAAAGGGAGGGAAACCTCTTCCCTCCCGCTCAAAAAGCGCTTGCCGCTCAGCCCACCTTATATCCGTTGCCCCATACCACCTTCAGATACCTGGGCTCCTTGGGATTGCTCTCAATCTTCTCCCTGATGTGACGGATATGCACGGCGATGGTGTTGTCCGCGCCGATGGCCTGCATATTCCAGATGGTCTCATAGATCTGGCTGTTAGAAAAGACCTTGCCCCGCTGCTGCACCAGCAGTCTCAGAATCTTATACTCGATGGGAGTCAGCCTCACGCTTCTCCCCTCCACAGTAACCGTCCTCTGAATATCGTTGATCACCAGTCCGTCCACCTTATAGATCCGGTCAATATTGACACACATGTTCACCAGCTGGGTATATCTGCGCATCTGAGACTTCACCCTCGCCAGAAGCTCCAGCGGATTACAGTCCGCAACCACATAATCGTCGGCCCCCGCCTCCAGCGCCATGATTTTCGCCGTCTCCGCGGACTGCCTGGACACCACGATCAGCGGAATACTGCTGGCCCGGCGCAGCCCGGCAATCAGCTCGATCCCCTTATCCCAGCCCTTGTCGTTCAGAGCCACATCCACCAGCATCAGCTGGATTGCCTCATCCTTCAGACCGTTTCTCAGTTCCCCCTCGTCTGCCGCAACCAGCATCGTCAGCCCCTCTCCCGCAAAAAGCGGTTCCATCTTCTCAGCAATTCCTGTCTGATTATTGTAGACTAATATTTTCTTCATACTCCTTCTCCTCCATGTTCAGCTGCTGAAATATACAGACAGATCCAAGTCGTTCAATATCCCCTCGATATGCTCAGGCTCGAATCCGTAAAAATCCATGGAAAGCTCTCTTCCCTCTGTCAAAATCACCGCATGGGTCGCTTCAATGCTGTTCCCCTCACCCATTGTATCAAATACAAGATAGCTCAGTCCCTGGTAATTTGTGAGATTTCTCTGATTTACAGTCTCTCCCGTGTAGGCTGTGGAAGAGGAAAACCCCTCCGTTTGCCTGTAGTCGAACTGTCTCAGACAAAAATATTTTCCCTCTGCCGTCACCCGGACAAAAACCGTCATTTCATCCTGCATCACATATACGCTTTCTCCCGCAAACTCCTCCTGTAATATGGATATGTCAGGAATCAGGCCGGCAATCAGCGAATGATCCAAAAAATCCCGATAACTTTCATATTTCCATTCCTCCATGGGGATTTCTTCCACGGAGTGCTCCTCCAACGGCATTGTATCCTCCACGCCGCCGACGGCATCCGCCGCACCAAACGCCTGGATCCCCGTCCCGCTCTCCTCCGGCAGCATCCTTGCTGCCATTGGTTCCTCACCAGCCGGCAATCCCGTCACCGTATACCCGCTTCCCTGCATCTCCAGGACGGTGTTCCAGTAATTCCTCGCAGCTGCCGTACCTGCTCCGAGAAACAGGAACACAGCGGCCGCCGCACAGCCTTTTACCGCCAGCATACGTCTGTGCTTCTCCTGCATCCTGCGATGATGCAGATCATCCCGCACACGACCGGCATCCATATGCAGTTTGGGCAGTTCATCCACCGCCCGCCTGTATTCCTCCCGGAATTTATTCAAAGTCATATTCCTCCTTCAATGACCTGCGAAGCAGCTCCCTGCCCCGGGTCAGCTGAGACGTGACGGTTGACTCCCCCCGCCCTGTGACCTCTGCAATTGCCTTTACAGACAACTGCTGATAATAAAAAAGATGAATTACCTCGCGGTATTTTGCGGGAAGTGACATGACTGCCTCCAAAAGCTGTCGTCTTTTTTCCTGTCCCAGAGAATATTCCTCCGGGCTGCAGGCTTCCTCCTGTGTCACGGAGGCCAGAAGCACCCCTGATGCCTCCTGCCACTCCTCGCCGCTCTGATGACGTTTCCAGGCGCTTCGCCAGACTCTGTGGCAGGCGTTTACCGCCACCTTCAAAAGCCAGGCCTTCTCGTGCTCCCCGCTCTCAAAGGGCTCGCTTCTCCTGAGATACTGATAAAAAACATCCTGCACCACATCCTCGGCATCCTGTACATTCTGGAGGCGGATCAGACAAAGCCGGAAGAGCATATTTCCGTAAGTCTCTATCTTCAGTTGTAGCTCCCGATCTCTTTCTGCCTTCTCCATTCTGCCCTGCACAAAACCTTTTCTATTAATTAATATCCTTCAGTCTTTCGCTTTACTGCAAAAATTATAAAATATGTTTGTATCAAAGTTGCAACAAAATAGAGAGTGTTTTCCCACTCTCTATCTGTTATAGACTGATTTTGCCGCAAAAAAGTTTCAACTATGCGGTAAAAAACCGTTTTTATTTATTTTTCCTGCCGGAAAATATTCCATGACCTCTCTTCTGTTCCTTCTTTTTTAGCCGCTCCCTTTCTACTGCAAGACGATTCTCTTCCGCCAGACGGACACTCTCCTCATTCCTTCTCTGCATCTCCGCCACCTCGGACAGGTCTTCCTCCTGAAGACGGCGAAAGCGATTGACACCGGCCACAAGAATCAGTACACTGCTCTTCGTCGTGTCAAAGGCGCCCTCCTCATACATGGTAAACGCCAGAAGCCCCAGCGGCACCGCCAGAATCATTCCAACCACACCGCCCAGACGGTATCCGATAAAAAGAAGAAACAGTGTGGGCAGCGGCGCAACGCCCATGGAATCTCCCACGATCTTCGGCTGAATCAGCTGTCTTGCCAACTGCCCGCCGCCCCAGATAATGAGAAGCCCGATGGCAATCTTATAATCCGCCGTAAGAATCCGTATAATGGCCCAGGGGATCAGCACCGTGCCCGTTCCGAAGAAGGGCAGGAAATCCAAAAAGGCAATCCCCAGCGCAATCAGCGCAAAATAATTTACATGCAGAATCCCAAGTCCCACCACCAGCAGCAGGTACATCCACACCTCTATCTTTATCTGGGCCTTGAAATATCCTCCCACGGATTTTACCAGGCTGCGCTTTATGATGCCGTAACGAAGCTGCAGAGCCGCCGGCATATGCCTGTGGAACCACTCGTTGATCTGCGCCCTCTCGGCCACAAAAAAGTAAGCGGACAGAAGAGCCATGATCACACCGATGAAGATATTGGGCAGCTGCTTTGCCAGATTCCCGGCGGCGGCGATGGTAGGCGTTCCAATACGCCCGAAAAAGTCGCCCAGCCACAGGCCGATCTGCTCTGCGATGTCCCCCAGTTTCAACTGGATATCCCCGGGCAGCTTCTGCATCAAAACGCTGAGAGACTCACCGATGCTGTTCAGATCCGCCTCCATGCCCGCCCACATTTCAGGCAGCGCTCCCACCAGGCCAACGATCTGTTCCACCAGCCAGGCGCCCGCCGTATAGATCAGCAGAACAACCAGCGCAATGACCACCACGATCACAAAGGCGCTTCCCACCTTTCTCTTGACCTTCACCTTCTCCTCGAAAAAACGGACCAGCGGCCCCGCTATCAACGCGATAATCCAGCCGGCCACAAAGGGAGCAAAAAAGGCCAATGTTCTGGGCAACAGGAAAATCACTGCAAAAAACAGCAGTCCCGCCACCAGAAGATTGACCAGCGCCTTATTATATCTCCTCATGTATGTTCCTCCAGAATGCCATCCAGAATTTCGTATATCTCATCCCGCCCCTGCTTTGTCTCCGCAGAAAAGGGAATCAATATACTACCCTCCTGCACATTGAGCGTCGAGCGGATCAGCTTCAGCTGCTTCTGCACCTGGCTTCTCTTGATCTTATCCAGTTTTGTGGCAATGAGGATGGGCTGATAGCCGTTCCTGCAGATCCAGTCATACATAATACGGTCGTTTTCCGACGGAGCATGTCTGATGTCGATGAGCAGGAACACCGCCCTCAGCTGTTTTGAGCGGTGCAGGTAATCCTCGATCATCCTGCCCCACTCTGCCTTCACCTTCTCATTTGCCCTGGCAAAGCCATAGCCGGGCAGATCTACAAAATAGATGGCATCGTTTATATTATAATAATTGATTGTCTGTGTCTTCCCGGGCTGCGCACTGGTTCTCGCCAGAGATTTCCGGTTCATCAGAGCATTGATCAGGGAGGATTTTCCCACATTGCTCTTGCCCGCGAACGCCACCTCGGGATGCATGTTGTCAGGCAGTCTGCTGGTCACCCCGCAGACTGTCTCCAGACTCACCTTCTTTATAATCATATAGCCGTTTCCAGTCTTCTTCTCTCTTCTCCCCTGTGGATCACCAGCGGCTGGCTCTCCTCATCCACCACATCCTTAGTGATAATGCACTCCTCAATGGTATCGTCGGAGGGAATGGTGTACATGGTATCCATCAGCACGTCTTCCATGATGGAGCGCAGGCCTCTGGCCCCTGTCTTCCGCTCGAAGGCCTTCTCCGCTATGGCCGTGACGGCGTCGTTCTCAAAGGTCAGCTCCACGTCGTCCATGTCAAACAGCTTTCTGTACTGCTTGATCAGCGCGTTCTTGGGCTCCTTCAGAATGCGGATCAACGCCTCCTTATCCAGACCCCGCAGAGAGACGCAGATGGGCACACGGCCTACAAACTCCGGAATCAGACCGAACTTTACCAGATCCTGGGGAGTCACCTCCTGCAGAAGATCGCTGAGTTCCTTCGTGGTCTTCTGGGTAATTTCCGTATTAAAACCGATGGCCTTTCTGTCAAGCCTTGCTTCAATGATCTTATCCAGACCGTCGAAGGCTCCGCCGCAGATAAAGAGGATATTGGAGGTATCCACGGAAATCAGCTCCTGATGCGGGTGTTTTCTCCCGCCCTGGGGCGGAACACTGGCCACCGTTCCCTCCACAATCTTTAACAGTGCCTGCTGCACACCCTCGCCGGAAACATCACGGGTTATGGATACATTCTCACCCTTTTTGGTGATCTTGTCGATCTCGTCGATATAAATGATCCCGTATTGGGCACGCTCCACATCATAATCCGCAGCCTGAAGCAGCTTCAGCAGAATATTCTCCACATCCTCGCCCACATAACCGGCCTCGGTCAGCGTTGTGGCATCCGCAATGGCAAAGGGTACATTGATGATCTTCGCCAGCGTCTGCGCCAGATAGGTCTTGCCGCAGCCCGTAGGCCCCACCATGATAATGTTGCTCTTCTGAAGCTCCACATCATCCAGATCCTTGGGCGCCGTCACCCGCTTATAGTGGTTGTAAACGGCCACGGACAGAATCTTCTTTGCTTCCTCCTGCCCCACCACATATTCATCCAGAAAATTCTTGATCTGGATGGGTTTCAACAGATTAATTTCAGGATGAACAGCCTCCGCAGCCTCGTCATCCTCAAATTCCTCCTCCAGGATATCCGCACAGATATCAATACACTCGTCGCAGATATAGACTCCTGCCGGGCCCGCAATCAGCTTGCGCACCTGTCCCTGAGTCTTGTTGCAGAAGGAACATCTCACATCATTACCGGTCATTTTCGGTGCCATTTTTTTACTCCTGATTTCTTATTTTACGTCATGGGAGGTAATCACCATGTCGATGATTCCGTAATCCTTTGCCTCCTGAGCACTCATCCAGTTATCGCGCTCGGTGTCCGCGCACACGGTCTCATAATCCCTGCCCGTGTTCTCGGCCATCATGCGATTCAGCTTTTCCTTGGTCTTCAAAATATGCTTTGCCGCAATTTCAATCTCCGTAGCCTGCCCCTGCGTTCCGCCCAGCGGCTGATGGATCATGATCTCGGCGTTGGGAAGCGCAAATCTCTTGCCCCTGGCTCCGCCGGTCAGCAGAAACGCCCCCATGCTGGCCGCCATGCCGATGCACACGGTGGAAACGTCACACTTGATGTACTGCATGGTGTCATAGATTGCCATGCCCGCCGTAATGGAACCGCCGGGGCTGTTGATATAAAGATGGATATCCTTCTCCGGATCCTCCGCCTCAAGGAACAGCAGCTGAGCCACCACAATGCTGGCGGAGGTATCGTTTACCTCTTCGCCCAGAAATATAATCCTGTCTTTCAAAAGTCTGGAATAAATATCGTAAGATCTCTCGCCCTTACTGGTCTGTTCAATGACATAAGGCACTAAACTCATAGATGATTCCTCCAATCTGTCGCCTTCTCTGAAAACATATCTTCTTTATATTATCCTACTCCTGCCTGTTTTTCAACGAAAATGCGTGGAATTAAGAAATATTTAATCTACATGAAAAGGTTGCACCCTGTTACAGGGTACAACCATTCTGACTCGCCTTTCAAACGCGGAAGACTTATGCCTCCCCGCCTGCAGCTTCCCCGTCGGATTTCTTTCCGGAAGCCTTCTTTGCGGGCTTTTCTTCCTTTGCATTCTCCACGACAAACTCCACAGCCTTTCTGATGCAGAGATCCTGCATTACCTGCTCTCTGCCGTTCTCGCCAAGAAGCTCCTTCACCTTGTCAGGCTCCATCTGATAGGATTCACCCATCTTCTTTACTTCTTCCTCAAACTCTTCCTCGGAGGCCGTCATGTTCTCGGCGGCTACCACCGCCTCCAGCACCAGCCTGGACTCTATTCTCTTCAGCGCCTGGGGCTTCACCTGCTCTAAAAGCGTCTCCAGGGTAAGTCCGGTAAACTGCATGTACTGCTCCATGGAAATGCCCTGGGACTGAAGCCTCTGCGCATAATCCTGAACGATCTGCCTCTGCTGGGTATCAATCATGGCCTCCGGAATATCCATCTTTGCGTCTGCAACGACGGCGGCAATGGCAGCCTCTTCCTTCGCGCTCTTCGCCTCTGCCTCTTTTCTTCCGGCAAGCTTCTTTCTCACCTCTTCCCGGTATTCCTCAACGGTATCGCTCTCCTCGGAGACCTCGCCCACAAAATCCTCGTCCAGCTCGGGCAGCTGCTTCTCCTGGAGCTTCTTCACCGTACATTTGAACACAGCCGCTTTTCCCGCAAGCTCAGCCGCCTGATAATCCTCGGGGAAGGTAACATTTACCTCCGTCTCCGCACCGATCTGCGCGCCGATCAGCTCTTCCTCGAAGCCGGGGATGAACGCGCCGGAACCGATGGTCAGCGGATAATCCTCTCCCTTTCCGCCCTCGAAGGCCACGCCGTCCACAAATCCTTCAAAGTCGATGGTGGCAATATCGCCCTTCTGAACAGCCCTGTCCGTGATATCAACGGTTCTGGAATTCTTTTCTCTCTCCCGGTCGATATCCGCATTTATCTCCTCGTCGGTCACATCGACGTCGATCTTCTCCACCTTGACGCCCTTATACTTGCCCAGCGTCACCTCGGGCTTCAGCGCAACCTCTGCGGTAAAAATGAACGGCTTGCCTGCCTCCAGCTGAACCACCGCGATCTTCGGGGAGGACACGATCTCCTCGGTGCACTCCGAAAATGCCTCGTCATATGCGTCCGGAATCAGATCGTTGGCAGCATCCTCGTAAAATATTTCCTTGCCGTACATCTGCTCGATCAGCTTTCTGGGCGCCTTACCCTTGCGGAAACCGGGAACACTGATCCTGTGCCTGTCCTTCTGGTAAGCGCCTTCTATCGCCTTCTCCAGCTTCTCGGCGGAAACCTCAATGGTCAGCTTCGCCATGTTGTTCTCCAATTTTTCTACCTGTAAACTCATTGTTACACTTCCTCCTTCAAGCTGCTGTGTCTCTTCTATTAATAAATCTGCCTCCGTTTTCGGACACAGTCACAGTCATTTTGCAATTATAGCACAAAAGGCAGAAAAACACAAATGTTTTTTCAAATATGGGTGGCAATGACCAGCGTCCGCCCTCCCTGTCTGCGGCGAATATACTCCTCTGCCCGGGCTCTGGTCCGGTCATCCATTCCCGCAAAGGGCTCGTCCAACAGGACAATGGCGCAGTCCGCCTCCATGGCCCGGGCCAGGGCCACCCGGCGCTTCATGCCGCCGCTGAGTTCCCCGCAGGGCTGCTCCATGGTTCCGGGATCAAGGAGCAGTTCCAGCGCTCTCCTGGCAGAAGCCGCATCCCCCGTCACCAGCTCCACATTCTTTACTGCGCTGTATTCCCGGCACAGGCGATCCTCCTGAAAGACCATACTGCAGTTCCCCTCCACCCTGATCCGCCCCCGATCCGGCCGCTCCAGCCCTGCCAGCAGGCGCAGCAGAGTGGTCTTTCCGCTGCCGGAGGGCGACCTGAGATAATAGATCCGCCCCGGTTCATAAACCTGACTCACCCCGGCCAACACCGTCCTGTCCCCAAAACTTTTCCACACGTTCTCCAGCAGAATCCTGCCGCTCCCCCTCTGTTCTCCGCGATCCGATTCTGCCTTCCCGGACTCTCCGTCTCCCTCCTCTGCTTCCGGCAGCCTTCCCAGGTCTGTCTCTGCCTTCCCGGATTCTCCGTTTCCCTCCTCTGCTTGCGGCAGTCTTCTCCGGCCTGTCTCTGCCTTACGCTGTTGCCCTATCCCCTTTTTCAGAAGCGAGCGGGGCTTTCCGCAGGCGGGCTGCCACGCAAAAAATTTCTCCGCCCCCCACAGTACAACCCTTTCAAACAGAAAGCTGAGCAGCAGCACCGTCGCCGTCCAGGCAAAAACTCCCGTCGTATCCAGATACAGCTTTGACAGATACAGCCGTCCCCCCACGGAAAAATCAGGGGTTCCGATGACCTCCGCCGCCACCCCCGCCTTCCAGGCAAGTCCCAGAGCCGTCTTCAGACTGCCCTGAAGATATGGACGAAGTCCGGGTCTGTAAAGATAAAAAAAACGGCTGGCAGAAGGCAGGCAGAACACCCTTCCCATCTCCGCCAGCTCACGGTCCAGATTTTTCAGACCTTCCAGAACACTGATGTACACAACCGGCAGCACTACCAGAAAGCTGACCGCCAAAGCCAGAAAGGAAGCCCCCCACCAGATCAGCAGCAAAACCACAAAAGAAGCCACGGGAACCGCCTTCAGCAGCCCCATGAAAGGAGCAAGCCATTCCTCCAGCACAGAAAACCGGCTGCCTGCCGCAGCCAGGAATATAGCCGTGAGAAAACCCGCTCCAAAGCCCGCCCCTATGCGCAGAAGAGACATGAAAATCGTTTTGTAGAAGGCCGCTTCCCCAAACAGGCCGCACAATTCTCCTGCCGTCTGCAGCGGCCCTGCCAGCAGGATCGGATTGTCCGTCACCCGGGCGGCCAGTTCCCACACACCCAGCCAGAACAGGATGATTACCGCTTTTTTAATCTTCCCCCTCATGCGGCTGTTCGTCTTATTGGTCATGCATTGATCTGTCATACGTCGTTTTCCATGTAATAAAAGTCATCGCCCGGCATTTCTCCACCCACCAGCTCCGGCTGAAAACGCTCCAAAACCTCCAGATAGGCGGAGAGCATATCCCGCATTTCACTCCCTGTGATACAGGCAATGCCGCACATGGGAATGGCGCTCTCAGCCACGGCCTCCCCTGGCACGATGCCGGCCTCCACCGCCAGATAAGCCCCCCTGTCCGGATCCTCGTTGATGGCGGCTGTACTCAGAACATGCTCCTCCAGAAACGCCCTCACTGCCTCCGGATGCTGCTCCAGAAATGCTCTCCGCACCACCGTCACCCCGGTGACCATCCCTTCTGTCCCGTCTTCCTGATTCGCCCATGCCTCATTCAGATCCACCACCACCCGCAGCGAATCGTTCTGAAAAAGCGCTGCAGCGGCAAAGGGCTGCGGCAGAAGCCCCACGGCGTCAGGGTCTGCGGCAAGAATCGCCGCCACCTCCGCTGGCTCGGACTTAAATTCCAACAGACAATCCTCTTCTGCCACTCCGCTTTTCTCCAGAAGATACCGCAGGGACGCCTCCGGAACTGTCCCCTTTCCCGTCAGATATACCGTTCTGCCTTTCAGGTCAGCCACGCTGCCCACCGGCGCCGTCCCTGTCACCAGATACAGTACTCCCAGCGTATTGATGTCTATCACCGCCACGCCGCCGTCTGTCTTCTGATAGAGCACAGCCGCAAGATTGGCCGGCACCAGCGCGATATCCAGCTCTCCCTTCGCAAGCATGAGAGCCAGTTCATCCGCAGCCGTGACCATCTGAAAGGTATAAGGATACTCCGTAGCTCCGGAAGCAGCTTTCTCCGTCAGGAACAGAATCCCCATGGAGGTAGGCCCCTTCAAGGCCCCTACCCGGACGGTAACATCCTGCTCCGCCCCGGAACCGGCTTGTCCCTTACAGCCCGCAAGCATCAAAGAAGCTATCAACATATATACCATTACAAAAACGACAGCTGTTTTTCTATCCTTTTTCTTCTCCATAAATCCTCTTTTTAATCCTGTTCCCCTCAATTCTTCTTTTTCATCCTGTTGTCTCTTGATATTTCCTTTTTATCACGCTACCTCTCAGAAACATTCCCCGATATATAAAAACAGTTTCCTCATTTCAATTCTTTCAATCCGGTAATTACGCCCCGGAAGGTATCATAGAGCAGCACTGTCATTCCGGCCTCATCCCTTCCGTATGCCGCCCGGTTCAGCATGACATTGACTGTGGCGCTCTCCCCGAATTTTTCGGAACGATTTTCAATCCTGAGCGTATCCGTATCACTCAGATCCAGATAGAACGCCTGTGGATCCCCGTTATCCATGGAAAAAATACACTCCCCGCCACGCCAGACCCATTTCCCCCCCAGAGGATATTGTTCCGGATCTATCCCCAGCTGTTCCAGACAGTCATTAAGCTCCTGGGTATAATTTTCAAGGCTGCCCTCCACATTCACAATCATGGTAACATCCTCATCCTCCATCGCTTTCGCAAGATACTCTTCCATGCTCTTAACGTTTATGTTATATTCCCTCTCCGTCTCCAGCCGGCAAAAGTAGTGATCGTTCTGCTCCCACAGCCTGTAAGAATCATCTCCCCGATGGTCCGTCAATTCAAAGTATTCCGACAGGTAATCTCCGATATATCCCGTCACCTTGGCCGCACCGTCCGCATTGCAGTGATTTCCATCCGCAAAATCCCTGTTAACGTCCAGGCCAAGCTCCTCCGCCAGCTTGCCGAAATCAATAAAATCCATACCCTGTTCCGTCACATACTGAGCTGCAGAATTAAAGATTGTTTGCCTCTGTTCATCCACAATCTTTGGAGCCACAAAAAAAACCAGCGCAAAATCCTCCTTTTGGGACAATGCAATCATTTCGTCTATCCAGCTTTTATTTTCCTCACTCAGCTCGTCTGTCGCATCGCAGGACAGCGCCGCCGGAAAATACGGACCTGCGTTCACATCCCAGTTGTAACCGGCCCCTCTGCCATATACACTGGGTGCATACTGCTCAAAGTCATATTGGCCAAGTTCTCGATAGCGTGTGTGCACAATCGGCCATCTGAGAATATAATCCAACTGCTCTCCTTCTCCCTGCACCTTTCTGATCAGTGAGATACTGTTGCCGGACAGCTTATACGACAAAAGATTTCTGAATTTATTTCCCTCCTGCTGGTAGCCCTCATACAGAAGACCATAGCATTCCACAAACACCACCTTCGGCTTCTGTGTTTTCAATGCCTCCTTCACAGAATAATAGGATGCCCACTTATCCTGCCCGGAAACCGCAAGATCAAATGCAGATACCCCGCCGTCCCTCCAGAGATATTCCGGATAGATGGAACAATAACAGTGACTGCTGCCCACAAACAGGACGTCAATCAGCCCGTCTCCGGTATGGTAAAGTTGCTGGGCAGAGGAAAGATAATCTCCCGTAGTATCCTTCCAGGAGACTACTCCATATACCGCCCGCACTGTCAAAACAAGCAGAACCGCAAATAAAATTCCCCGAATCACCTTTTTCATAGACTCTTCTTCCTTTTAAAAAGCAAAGTATATAAACTGCTTGGAATTAAAATTGATTCCATATTCGCCAAACACCAGGATGCTGACGATAAGAGAAATAACCGTCAACCAGACAAACCACAAATTCTGTTTCTGCAAAAAACGGCCAAAATCCATCCCCTTTTTACAGCGAATCAGATCTACCAACAGCAATACTGCCAAAGCACATACAAGAATATGGAATTCCGTCACATCCAGTCCCCAGCTGTAAAGACTTTTGTCAAATAAGACCCAGGGATTCCATCTGGTAAACATGCGGCTCAGATAATCAAATGCTTTCCTCAATCCTTCTGCCCGAAAAAAGATCCAGGCAAACGTAGTCAGGCAAAACGTAAAAAACACCTGTCCCGCGCGAAAGCTTTCCGCCTCTGTCTTCACACCACACTTGGTCACAAACCACTTTCTGACAGGCTTCAGTACATCCCCGACTACCTGATAAAGCCCATGCAGTCCTCCCCAGACCACATAGCTCCAGCTTGCCCCATGCCAGAGACCACTGGTGAGAAAAGTCACAAACAGATTAAAATACCTTCTTATCCTCCCGCACCGATTCCCTCCCAACGGAATATAGACATAATCCCGGAACCAGGTACTCAGAGATATATGCCACCTGTGCCAGAAGTCGGAAATGCTCACTGCAAAGTAAGGCGCATTGAAATTTTCCATGAGATCAAATCCCATAACTCGCGCTGCACCGACAGCCACAGAGCTGTATCCCGCAAAGTCACAGTAGATCTGGAAAGAAAAAGCCGCCGCTCCCAGCACAAGCTCCACCGTTCCGCAGGCATAAACATTTCCGAATACGGCATCCACAAACAGCGCAAGCCTGTCCGCTATCACCATCTTCTGAAACAGCCCCCACACCATCAGCACAAAACCGGAGGCGATCCGGTCATAATTCCAAAGATTGATCTTATCCACGCTGCGCAGATGTTTCAAGAGACTGCCAGAACGCTCTATCGGGCCAGCCACCAACTGCGGAAAAAACGAAACAAACAAGGCATACCGCAGCAGATTTTTCTCCGTCTCCGTCTGCCCTCTGTAGACGTCGATCAGATACCCCAGCGCCTGGAAGGTATAAAAGGATATCCCCACAGGCAGCAGAAAACTGAACGGATTATCAATCACTGTCAGATGAAGCACTTGCAGTATTTTGTTCAAATTATCCAGGAAAAACCCGAAATACTTAAAGAAAAACAAAATTCCCAGGTTACTCAGAAGACCGCCCGCCAGAATCCATTTCTTTGTTCTGCTCCGTTGGGTTTTAGAAAGCAGCAATCCGCAAAACCATGTAATAAGCGTTGAAGCTGCAATCAGCACACAGTACTTGACATTCCAACACATATAAAAAAAATAGCTGGCAAACAGCAGCCATAAATACCTGGCTTTTCTTGGAATAATAAAACAAACAAATGTCACGACCGGAAAAAAGACAAGAAACTGAAAAGAATTGAAAAGCATGACCATACCCCCGTATTTTGTCTTTTACAGAGTAACACCTTTCATCCTGTAAGTCAATTATATACCTTGGGTCTCACACCGTAAAAACTCAAGATGTATACCGGTTGACAGTACCTGCTTTTTCTGCTAGCATTTATATCTGAAACAAATTATACCGGTCAGTTATCCCGGCAGAGTGAGAGGAATTGTTATGACACATCGTCCGTTAAAAAAGAAAAGGTTTCTTCTTGGAAGTATTCTTTTATTGGTTGCTGTCCTTCTGACAGCTTTTTTGTTTCTGCTGTGGTATCGTAGACAAATAAATAATATTGAATTGCTGCAGAATTATCGCATCAGCTACACGGATTCCACTACAGAATCAGCCGAACTGTTAAAGCAGCTTGGCAATGACAGACTGCAATTAAATATGCGGCACGCCTCAGAATCTTCCCATCTTTTCCTTCGGCTGGCAGGAAGCTGCGCAGATGCTGAAGAATTAGGATTCCCATTACAGGGAATAAACAATACCGGTTTTCGAATAATCCATCATGGTAATACAGTTTATCTTTTATCGCCTTCCTCAGAAGGCTTGCAACGCGCCTGCTATTATCTGGTATTCCGCCTGACAGACGAAAACGGCAAGCTTTTGCTGGCGCTGGACGAGAACTATACCGATATCGGTTTTTCTGTAAAGGAAGATATTTTGATAGGAAACAACTCTTTGAATAATTATTCCCTGATCTGCGACGAGGCTCTTCCCTCCTCTTTGAACCAAGATCTGGCTTACTACATTAATCAGGCCTGCGGCGCGCTGCCGGGGTCTCCCGAAGAACACAGCAGTGCTCCTTCCATTCAGCTTTTGAAGGATGAGTCTCTCCCTGCCGGCTCATGCAGGATAACGTGTACCGACGGCAATATTTCCATTGCCGGTGCAGATGAGAAATCTCTGTCCCAAGGTATCTGCCAGTTTGCCAACACTTACTTGGGCTGGATGTATGCCGGAACCGACCGTGAAGTTTTATCCGGCGATTCCTCACCCTTGCATATTCCCTCCGAAATCAGGCCGGCAGACTCTCCCTGGATTGAGGAACGGGAAGCAATCGTAACACTCTGGCAGGTCAACTACAGCCGCGGTGTCTTTTTTAACAATGCCACCAGCCAGAAAAACAATATCCTGCTGTTTACGGACAAGCAGCTTTACGATTATGTGCGAATGCTCAAATACTGCGGTTTTACGGGCATCCAGGTCACCGATATTTGCTCTGCCTGGGCAGGCGTGGGCAGCTATGAATATGTACAGGAGCGTCTGCGTTTTCTGGCAGACGCCGCACATTCCCTTGGCATGAACTTTACGCTGTGGGTATGGGGCTCGGAGTTTACCGGCTATGGATGGGTTGATAACTCTGTCACCTATTCATTTGAAAACTACTCTTATGCGCATCAAAATCCGGATGTTGTGGCAACCTTTGAAAAATATTATTCCATATATGCAGAACTTGCCGACTGCTGCGACAGAGTGATCGCACACTATTATGACCCGGGAAATCTTCACATTTCTGAAGACATTGCGTATTTTGCAGATATGTTGTCCCAGAAATTTTTATCCGTAAATCCCGACATAGACTTTGGTATCAGCTGCTGGGTAGATGCGTTTGACAAAAGTGCATTTGTGAGACAACTGGGCAATCAGATTACTTTATATGAAAGTGGTCATCATGACAACCCCGATGAGTACACTCCCTTTCGCAATTTTTGCAAAAACAGTGGCTGCCGTCTGGGTGTCTGGTCCTGGAACAACTGCGAAATGGAAATTGATCAGTTGGCTCAGATGAACTACAACCCACATATCATCCAATCCACCTACCAGACCGCCATGCAGTACGACAATATTATGAAGCCCGAATACTGGTCAGAGATGGACTGCAACCATATTTTAAACGTATTCTCTCTCTATTGCGCAGGCCAGATGTTGATTGATCCCTCCAGAGATCCTGAAGAACTGACTCATGAGATCGCCGTTGCAGCAGTGGGAACGGAATATGCCGATGCCTTTGCGGATATCCTGGAACTCATTGAAGATGCACGCTCCGGGGAAAGCTGGGATACCTACTGGTGGTCCAGTGAAAACTATATTTTAAAAAGCGACGCTTATCCCGCAGAGGAAATTCTTGCCAAGTCGGAGCAGGCTCTCTCCGTACTGCAGGAGATGATCGACGCAGATCTGGAAGCAAACACGCTTCCCCTTCCCCTTAAGCTGCGGGAAGTACTTCAGCTGATACAGCCCCATATCCGACAAATCAGAGACTTTGCCCGGTTCCGCATAGGCCTGCATGAGGCGGAAGACATGGTTGCGGAAGGCCTTTCCAAAGACGCCGTTCAGGCCCAAATAGACTCCATCAGTACACCGGTTTCGGAATACAACACCGTCATCGGACTCTGGGGACAAGTGGAAGCCCGGGCCCAGCAGGAACTGCTCCTGGCCTTCTGCCGGAAAAATGACCTGGAAATGCCTGTGGACGCAACCTTTGACTATGAAAGAAAATTCCGCATTTACTCCCAGTTTGTCACGGATCAAAAGGGTAAAAAAGAGATTGTTTATCACTATGCTCCTTACTATCAATACAATGTGGCCTATGACCCGGAAGTCACCAACCGACTGGCCATGGAGCTTGTAGAAGAAGGACTTTTCTCCGTGGATGAGGCTACCGGCGCACTGTACCTCACCGACTGGGAGCATTACAGCTATTCCTTTAATTAAAAATTATAATTCCCCTCCAAAAGTTTCCAACATATTTCTTTTTCTCAGGGTCATACTAAGACCAAGATAAGTCGCAGCAAGGCACAGAACCGGAAGCTTCGCTTCAGGATAAGTGCATGCGGCACTTATCTTGAAGATAGAGAAAGAAACACAGAACACAATATGGAGGTGAAAAAGAATGTCCGGTAACAGAACGAATAGAGTAGAAGTGCCTGAGGCAAAGGCAGCAATGGATCGTTTTAAGACTGAGGTTGCATCCGAGCTTGGTGTTAACCTGAAGGAGGGCTACAACGGTGATCTGACTTCCCGTGAGGCTGGTTCCATCGGCGGCGAGATGGTTCGTCGTATGATCAAGAAGCAGGAAGAGCAGATGAAGTAAGGCTCCCCCAAGCAAAAAAGGACCAGGGATTTTTCCCTGGTCCTTTTATTGTTTTCTTATTCGCCAAAAACAGCCTTGTAGTCCGCCTGAAACTTTGCAATTCCGGCATCCGTCAGAGGATGCTTTACCATCTGCTCAATCACGGAGTAAGGAACCGTGGCAATATCAGCACCTGCCAGAGCGCAGTCCGTCACATGGATGGGATTGCGGACACTTGCGGCAATAATCTGGGTATCCACATCCGCCACGGAAAAGATATCGGCAATTTCACGGATCAGGTCAACACCTCTCTGGCTGATATCGTCGAGACGTCCCAGAAAAGGAGATACATAAGTAGCGCCTGCCCGGGCTGCCAGAAGCGCCTGGTTGGCTGTAAACACAAGGGTTACATTGGTCTTGATCCCTTCTGCCGTAAGCGCCTTACATGCTTTCAGACCTTCCACTGTCATGGGAATCTTTACCACCATGTTGGGATGAATCTTGGCGATCTCACGGCCCTCGTTGATCATTCCCTCCGAATCAACAGTAGTAGCCTTTACCTCGCCGCTGATCGGACCGTCAACGATAGAAGCAATCTCTGCGATAACCTCCTCAAAAACTCTTCCCTCCTTGGCAATCAGGGAAGGATTGGTGGTAACGCCGCAGATCACGCCCATGTCATTTGCCTTCCTGATATCCTCTACCTTTGCAGTGTCAATGAAAAAACGCATAACTGTACTCTCCTTTTCTATGGTTTCTTTCCTTATTGTGCTCGTGCACGAGCACTTACCTTCAGTATACTAGGGTCCACGGCAAAACTCAAGCCTTTTTACAATTTTACTTCATAAAGATGTTTGCCAGGTCATTGAAGAAGATAAACACCATCAGAACCATAAAGAAAATCAGGCCCACAAAGTGCACCATCCCTTCCTTCTCCGGGGGAATGGGTTTTCCCCGGATAAGCTCCAGGAGCAGGAACACAAGTCTTCCTCCGTCCAACGCCGGAATGGGAAGCAAATTCAAAATCCCCAGATTTACCGACAGCATCAGCGTGATATTCAGCATACTCAGCAGCACGCTCTCCCATCCGTACTCCTTTGCAGCCTCATAGGTGGCTCCCACCACATTCACCGCAATCCCAACCGGCCCCGCCACATCCTGCCTGCTCACCCGTCCGCCGAACAGCATACCCAGACTCTTATAAGTAGCCTTCACCGAATACCGCATCTCATACCAGGCGTATCGCAGCGTGTCAAACCCTTTTGGCTCCACCAGATCTCCGTTGCTGATCCCAAGAAGGGGATAACCGTACTCCGCGTCGTACTGCGGTGTCAGGGCAACCGTGTGTCTGCTGCCATCCCTCTCATACTCCACCTGAATCTCGCCGCCCTGATAACTGGTCTGTATAAACAGAGAAATCTCCTGATACAGGCAAATCCTCTCCCCGTTCAGGGAAATAATCCTGTCCCCGGCCTGCAGGCCCGCCGCCTCCGCGCCGCCGCCTTCTATAACCTGTACGGCAACGGGATCCCGGATTGCGATAATCCCGGTCATATTCACCATGATAAACGCTATGATAAAGGCCAGAATAAAGTTGAAGAAGGGGCCGGCTGCCACGGTGGCAATTCTGCTCCACACCTTTGCCTTCAGGAAGGATCCCGGCCCGGGCTCCATCACCTCGCCCGATTCCTCATCCTTCTCCGCCAGTCCGTCCTCTCCCTCGAACATACACGCTCCCCCGATGGGAAAAAGTTTCAGGGAATATTTGGTTCCCCTTTTTTTTACGGAAAAAATGTTCGGGCCCATTCCCACCGCAAATTCTACCACATGGATCCCGTTTGCCTTAGCAATCAGGAAATGTCCGAACTCATGGGCGATGACCACCACGCCGAAGATGACGATAAATAAAATTAACGTTACCATTTACTGCTTAATCCTTCCTGCGATATATTCATAAGTCTCTGCCTCGGCCGCCAGAATCTCCTCCACGGTGGGATCCTCGATCCGCCTGTGATGCTCCATGGCCTCTCCGATCAGTTCCGGAATCTGTACAAACTTAAGCTTTTCTTCCAAAAACAAAGCTACCGCCCTCTCGTTGGCTGCGTTGAACACCACCGGCATACTGCCCCCCAGCCCTGCCGCGCGGTAAGCCAGCTCCAGCCCCGGAAAGTTCTCCAAATCCGGTCTTTCAAAGGTCATGCTCCCCAGTTCAAACAGATCCAGCCGATTTCCCCCCATAGGCTTCCTTTCCGGATAGAACAATGCATACTGGATGGGCAGCTTCATGTCCGGAACTCCCAGCTGAGCCATCACCGCTCCGTCTGCAAACTGCACTGCCGAGTGAATGACACTCTGCGGGTGCACCACCACCTGAATCTGCCCCAGCTCTACGCCAAAGAGCCATTTGGCTTCCATGACCTCCAGCCCCTTGTTCACCAGCGTGGCGCAGTCCACGGTAATCTTGCGTCCCATCAACCAGTTGGGATGCTTCAATGCGTCCTCCACACCAATGTCCGCAAGCTGTTCTCTCGTTCTTCCCCGGAAGGGTCCGCCGGAAGCGGTCAGCAACAGCTTTTCGATCCTGTTTTCCCGCTCCCCGTTCAGAGACTGGAAAATCGCACTGTGTTCACTGTCTACCGGCAGAATAGACACGCCCCGCTCTTTTGCCAGCGGCATTATGATATGCCCGGCAGTCACCAGCGTCTCCTTGTTGGCCAGCGCTATATCTTTTCCGGCCCGGATGGCTGCAATGGTGGGCTTTATTCCAATCATTCCCACAACGGCCGTGACCAATACAGAAACCTCCGGCAACACGGCGATTTCCAGAAGACCCTCCATTCCCCAGAGGATTTTCACATCCAGGTCAGCCACTCTCGCCCTAAGCTCCGTGGCCGCCTCTTCCGTCCACATAGCCACGGTTCCGGGACAAAATTCCCTGATCTGTTCCTCCATTTTCTTTACGCTGCTGTTTGCCGCAAGCGCCGACACCTGAAGCTCCGGGTTTGCCCGAACCACCTCCAGTGTCTGCGTGCCGATCGAACCTGTGGAACCTAAAATTGCTATTTTTTTCATACTGCTCCCCTGCCCCTTCTACAGCAAAATAACGGAAAGGAAATAGACCAGCGGCGCCGTCACAATAACGCTGTCAAATCGATCCATAATGCCCCCGTGTCCCGGAATCAGCTTTCCATAATCCTTAATCCCCTTATTCCGCTTGATTGCCGATGCCGCCAGATCACCCACCATGCTCACCACCGCGCCCACCGCACAGATCAGCGCCGCCAGTCCCATGATCCGGGGCTCCCTGGGCATCACAAACCAGCTGTAGACGGCTCCCAGCAGCGCAGCGCCCGCCACGCCCCCAATACAGCCTTCCAGAGACTTTTTCGGACTCAGCACAGGAAATATCTTCTTTTTTCCGATCAGCTTTCCCACACAATAAGCGCAGGTATCACAGCCCCAGGAGCATATAAGGATAAACCACACCGCAAATTTCCCGTTTTCTCCCATCCGGATCCTGTCAATAAAGGACAGCGTCACCGGCGCATAGAGAAAGGCAAACACGGAACAGGCAATCTGCTCCGCCTGATATCTGGGAAAAGCCAGCACATAAACGAACAGCTCCGCCAGAAACACCCCGATGATACACGCCATCTCATACAGGATGTTGTCCTCCATATACCCCAAATCCGACAACAGGATCAACAGGTAATAAACGCCAATCCCGATAAACCCTGTAATTTCAGGCCCGCCAAACCTTTTCTCCGACTCCCGGGGCGTCACTTCCAACGCCTTAATCAGCTCCCGATACCCCGCCAGAGAAACAAAAAACAACAGAATCGGCAGAAGGGGAGAGCCCACCCAGAAAGCGGCAAACGCAATCACGATCAGTACCACTCCGCTCAGAAGCCTTGTTCGGAACATGTCTCTACTCCTCCTTCAACCCGCCGTATTTTCTGTCTCTATGATTATATGCCTCCACGGCTTTTATCAATTCTTCCTTTGTGAAATCAGGCCATAGAACAGGCGTAAAATAAAATTCCGTGTATGCCAGCTGCCACAGCAGAAAATTCGAAATCCTCTGCTCGTTGCAGGTGCGTATCAGCAGATCCGGCTCCGGCACTCCCGCCGTATCCAGTGCATCCGCAAGCACCGATTCCGTAATTTCCTCCGGACGAAGATCACCTGCCTGCACCCTTCCCGCAAGCCTGCGCACGGCGCGGATAAGTTCATCTCTCCCTCCGTAATTGATGGCGATCTGAAAATGCAGCCCGTCGTTATCCTTGGTAGCCTCCTCCAGCTCCCGGATCCTGCTGCGGATATCTTCATCCAGCCGGGACTTTTCCCCAAGAACCCGTACACACATGCGGTTCTTTTTTGCCGTCTGCAGACAGGTCTTCATGTAATTCCGGAGAAGCTTCATCAGCGCATCCACTTCATCCTTCGGCCTGTTCCAGTTCTCCGTGGAAAAAGCATACACAGTAAGGTATTGAATCCCCATCCTGTAGGCCTCCTCACAGATCACCTCCACCGTCTTCGCACCCTGAACATGACCATAGTTGCGGGGCATCCCCTTGGCCTTTGCCCACCTTCCGTTCCCGTCCAGTATGATCGCCACATGACGCGGCATCTTCCATTCTTCCTCCATGGAAAAACCTCACTCTCCCGTTTATTTCGGCAGTGTTCAAACCAAATGCCGTCCTGGGAACACCTCTGGGAACAGAGGATCAATATCCCCGCCCGTCGGAAAGAGGGAGCGGAAATATCGCTTCTCCACTCCCCCGCCATATGTCCCACAGCCTTCAAACTGTTCCATTCTCACGGTGTTCTGTCTGCCTGCCGCAGTCGTCACACTTTCATGATCTCCTTGGACTTTGTCTCCATCAATGCGTCGATATCCTTGACAAACTTATCCGTAAGCTTTTGCAGCTGTTCCTCCAGCTGCTTGATCTCGTCCTCCGAAATCTCCGTCTTTGCAAGCTTCTTCAGCGCATTGTTGCCGTCCTTCCTGATATTCCGAACGGCTACCTTCCCGTCCTCCGCCTTCTTCTTGATCTCCTTTACCAGATCTTTTCTGCGTTCCTCGGTCAGCTCCGGAAAGACCAGACGAATCACATTGCCGTCATTGGTGGGATTGATACCGATGTCCGAAGTGAGAATCGCCTTCTCAATCTCCTTGAGCAGCGATTTTTCCCAGGGCGCGATCTGAAGCACTCTGGCCTCCGGCACAGTCACATTCCCCGCCTGCTGAATCGGCGTAGGCGTCCCGTAATAATTTACTCTCAGCTTATCCAATACATGAGGATTTGCACGCCCGGCACGAATGGCTGCGTAATCCGTCTCCAAAAACTCGTAAGCCTTCTTCATTTTATCTTCATACTGCTGTAATCTGGCATCCATATCCATACCTCCTGGCCTGCCTGCGGCAGGTATCTGACATTATAACCGGATAACTCCGGATTTTCTCTCACACTTTTACCCTGGTTCCATTAAATCTGCCCTTCACCGTGTTGACAATGCTGTTCTCTTCGCCCAGCCCAAACACCCACATGGGCATTTTATTGTCCCTCGCCAAAATGGAGGCAGTCATATCCACCACCTGCAGATTCTTTGCGATCACCTCGTCGATGGAAACCTCTTCATACTTCTTGGCCAGAGGATTTCTGCCGGGATCGTCGTCATACACCCCGTCAATGGACTTTGCAAGCAAAATCACCTCAGCCTCCACCTCCACGGCCCGCAGCACCACACCTGTATCCGTGGAAAAATAAGGATGTCCTGTCCCTCCTGCAAAAAAGACCACCTGTCCCTCTTCCAGACGACTGACGGCACGATCCTTGGAGAAAAGTTCCGTGAAGGAGCCGCACGCAAAAGGTGTCAGCACACTGGTCTTCATTCCCACCGAGCGGAAAATCTCGGAAACATAGATACAGTTCATGACCGTAGCCAGCATTCCAATCTGATCCGCCTTCGTACGGTCTATATTCTCACTGGTTCTGCCTCTCCAGAAGTTCCCGCCTCCGGTGACGATTCCCACCTGAATGCCGTCCTCCGTCAGCTGCTTCACCTGCAATGCCACTCGCCTGACGGTCTCCTCGTCAAAGCCGGTCTTTTTTTCACCGGCCAGCGCCTCTCCGCTGAGCTTCAATAATATTCTGCGCATATCCGAAGCCTCTCCTTATTTGGATTTTGCCTTGCTTCCCTCGTTCTTGTATTCCTCAAAGAAAGCGGTAGGGCTGACATCCGCATAACACTGAGAACACATACCCTCGATCACGGCACCGTTGTTGATCTGTACGGACTTGGACTTGATATTACCCATCACAATGGCAGAAGCGTCCAGAATAACAGGTCCGCGCACATCAATGTCACCCTTGACAGCACCGGCAATAGCAGCGCTGGCAGCCGTAATATTTCCGATAATGACTGAGCTTGCACCGATCTTGATCGCTCCCTCGCTGACTACCTCGCCGTTGATCTTCGCGCTCTCCGCATAGATCTCGGACGCCTTGGAATTTCCGTTGATATGGCCGGTAATGTTGAGCTTTCCCAGTGCGTCGATGTTCCCGTTTACTGTGCCGATAATATCAATGGAGCCCTCTGACGTAATATCACCTGTGATTGTCATTCCTCCTGTGATAACGGATGTCTCATCCACTGCTTCTCTGTTTGTTCCGATTTCCATTCTTCTCTCTGCTCCTTTGCTCTCTTCTACTACATTTTCTTCCGGGCTGCTCTCTTCCTCTTCCGCGGCGACACTCTCCTGCAGCAGGTCTGTCAGCATCTTCTGCAGTTCATCATCTTCCGACATCTCTTCATCCTGAACCGGTTCTTCCCCGCTCTCCGCTGCAGGCTCTTCCGGCAGCTTTTCCCCGGCGCTCTCTTCCAGGCCTTCCTCCGGCAAATCGGCCTGCTCCGCTTCCTCTGCCATGGCTTCCTCCTCCAGCAGATGCTCCAGCTCCTCGTCCTCTTTTGCCGCAAGATCTTCCTCCGTCAGGAACTCCGCAGACCCTTCCTCCGCTTCCTGTTGTACTTCTTCCTCCGGCAGTTGGATTTCGTCAATATTCTTCAGCATCTCATCCAGAGAAACCTCCGCCGCCTCTTCTGCAGGCATTTCATCCGTTCCGGTCTGTTCGTCCTCAGGCATCAGCTCATTTACCGCCTGCGACAAGTCTTCCTTTAAATCTGAAAAGAAACCCATGATAAAATAAAACCTCCATTTCTTTGGTCTCCGGACTCTCCGCCCGACGCACCTAATGTATATGTTGAACCGGCTCCGTCTCGTCCGTGATCGGCAGGATCACGGTATCTTCCATCGCCAGAATGTTCTCAATAATAATGGGCAGCGCCTCCACCGTCGTGCTCTTATTTGCGGAATCATGCAGCAGAATGACGGAAGTCCCCCGTTTTTCTATGCCCGCCGTACAGTTTTTCACCAGATCCTCCACCGACAGAAGCCGACTGCTCCCGTCTCCGGAAGAAATATTCCAGTCGAAAAACCTTACGTCCTGCTCGTCCAGATATTCGGCAAACTCCCGCATATCCAGACTGCTCACCGTATTGGAACTCCCTCCCGGGAACCGATACACGGAACTCTTCACTCCCGTAACCTCGTACAGATAGTCCTGAAGCTTCGTAAAATCTTCGGCAAAGCTCTCCACCGATTCATAAATCTCCGTGTACTTATGGCTGTAAGAATGCATGCCCAGCGTATGTCCCCGATCCACAATATCCTTCATCGCTTCCCTGGCCGAATCCGTCTCCTTTCCCAGCACAAAAAAGGTCGCTTTGACATCATAAGTATCCAGAATATCCAGGATATCGTCCGTATAGATGCTGGGCCCGTCGTCAAAGGTCAGGTAAACCCGATGGGCAGGCGTCTCTTCCGGCTCTGGTTCCGGCTCCTCCGGAAGAACCAGTTCGCCTGTCAAAGGCTCCGAAGCATGTCCCGCCAATTCCCTGTTTGATTCGCTGGAAACCGGATTTCCCTGCCCCGTAATCGCCTCAGCTGCGACAAATTCGTCCATACGCTCCTGCTGCGCTCTGACCTGATCCGAAAGCTCCTGCACCTCGCCGGTCAGACGCTCCAGCACCTGACCCAAATGGCGCACTTGTATCCATAAAACAATGCATAGCACAAGGGGCGTCATGATCCCCCCCACCAGCATTCCAACTATATATTTTTTCAGCCGCTGTACCCGCTTCCGCCTTGCGGAAGACACCTGAACATCGCCATCCGACATAATATTTTCCCATCTGAGTCATACTGAGGTGGCGTCCCCCTGCACGGCGGACACCACTATTTTATTCAGTATAGCATATTCCCCTTTTTTCGAAAAGCGAAAAATGAAAAAAACGGGACAAAACTTCCGCACCTTTATTTCCGGCAGGTCTCTTCCTGTATTTCGCCGCCAATGTGACAGTTCATGCAGCCGCCTTCGCCCCCGGAACCTACGCTGCAGCTCATGCAGCTATCTACGCCTTCAGAGCTCCCGCCGCTGCTCATACAACTGCTTCCATTCCCAGAGCTCCCGCCGCAGCCCTCGGAACTCCCACCACAACTCATACAACTGCTTCCACTCCTGGAACACCCGCCGCTGTTCACGCATCCACCTTCTCCTCCAGAGCTTCCGCCGCAGCCCGTGCAGCCGCCTCCTCTCCGGAGTCTGCGAAGTTCTCTCCGCACAATCAAAAACACTGCCGCCCCGATTCCCGCCACTATAATGATATCCGTCATTGACACCTCCGATTCCTGCTCCCGGAAATATTTCTGCCCATGCGGCACCACGGCAAAAATATCCGGATGTTTTTACCGCTTTGTCATAGTTAATATATGCACTCCCGCAATTGACTTGCAGGAATATCCCGATTGTGATATATTGAGTTCGTTCCCGATTTCAGAGATATGGTTCGAATTGTACCGGTGTTCCGGTCATCACACCATATTCCGGAAGGCTTATGCCTGAATCGACGAATACACAACAGAAAGGATTTATGTCAGAATACCATGAGCTTTGAATTTGTCAAGAAACTTCCCACTCCCTCGGAAATCCGGGAACAGCTTCCTCTGCCCGCCGGACTCACTGAGATTAAAAAGGCCCGGGATGCCGAAATCAGAGCGGTGCTGACCGGACAGGACAACCGGTTCCTGGTCATCATCGGCCCCTGCTCCGCCGACAACGCGGACTCCGTCTGCGATTATGTCTCCCGACTGGCACGCGTCAGCCGGCAGGTTAAGGACAAGCTGATCCTGATCCCAAGGATCTACACCAACAAGCCAAGAACCACCGGGGAAGGCTACAAGGGTATCGTCCACCAGCCGGATCCTGAAAAAAAGCCCGACTTTCTGGCCGGACTCATCGCCATGCGGAAAATGCACATCCGGGCCATCGAAGAGTCCGGGCTCACCGCCGCAGACGAAATGCTCTACCCGGAAAACTGGAGATATGTCTCCGATATTCTCTCCTATGTGGCCATCGGCGCCCGTTCCGTGGAGGATCAGCAGCACCGTCTGACCGTCAGCGGCTTTGACGTGGCGGCAGGCATGAAAAATCCCACCAGCGGAGACCTGTCCGTGATGCTCAATTCCGTCTACGCGGCACAGCATCCCCACTCCTTTATCTACAGAGGCTGGGAGGTCAACACCACCGGAAACGATCTGGCCCACACCATACTGCGCGGCGCCACCAACAAGCACGGAAACAGCATTCCCAACTATCACTATGAAGATCTGAACCTGCTTCTGGAGATGTATGGAAAGGTTGACCTGAAAAATCCCGCCTGTGTCATCGATGCCAACCACTCCAATTCCGGAAAGCAATTTGAACAGCAGATCCGCATCGTCAAGGAGGTCATGCACAGCCGAAGGCTCAACGCTGACATCCACAGTCTGGTGAAGGGTGTCATGATCGAAAGCTATATTGAGGAAGGCTGCCAGAAAGTTGGAGGCGGCGTCTACGGCAAGTCCATCACCGATCCCTGCCTCGGCTGGGAAGCCTCCGAGAAGCTGATCTACGATATCGCAGAATACGAATAACCGCTCGGCTTCCACCGGTTTCTTTCAACTCAAAGCCTGTTCCCCTGTTCCGAAAATCTCAGCTGCAGTTCACGAAAACCGCTGCAGCGGAGACTTTTCCAGATAAATTCAAAAAATCTTCAGATATCCGATCAGCAGCCCCGGGCTCACATAGCTCTCCAGAAAACAACCTGCGATGACCACGGCGGCAATTACCCCCAGCCACCCCAGCTTTTTCATCACAAAGGTTTTCTCTCCGATTTCGACGCCGGGACTTCTGGAATAAATAGCCCGGTACAGGCCCTCGCACCAGCCCAGAAGCAGAAGCACTGCCGGGACAAAGAAAAAAATCTGTGGAAAAACGCTCACCAGCGCAAGGGCAAGGCCTTTGATACCGTAACGGATAAAAAGAACAGCCAGATAGACCCCAACGGACATGCCACACCAGGCCGTGACCCCCATGCAGACCACATAGCCCAGATAGGTAGTAGCCAATACCGCCACAGCCATCAGCGCCAGCATCCTCTTTCGAAAGACATAGCAAAAAAGAGCATTGCCGTCCACAGTCATATATTTCATCCGGTATAACGTATACTCGTCGAATATTCCTGTGTCCTTCAGCAAAATGCTCTTTCCCATACTCATCAGTACTATTCCGGCAAAAATTCCGATACAAAATACCGGAAGCAGACTCCTGCTCCCGGTGGGTATCCTCTTCCCAGCAATCCGCATCCCGACGCCCGCCTTTCTCCGGTGCGGCGCTTTTCCAGCCGGACTGTCCCTGTCAAATCCGCTGCAGAAAACACCTGACTCAGCGTTTTCCAAATTCTGTCCCCTTGGCCATGCCGCCACCGCTACTCCATTTCTATGCGGCAGACGCTTCGATTATTCACAGAACCGGCCTGCCCATTACAACCTTTTAAAGCATTCCCTGCGCCAGCCTGGCCCCATAGGACAGAATCCCACAGATGGTCTTGGAGTCCTGGATCTTACAGTCAAAAATCATCTGCTTCAGCTCCTCCAGCTCATACGCCTCCACGTTCAGATACTCGTCGTCGTCCAGATGCTGCCTGCCGGGCTTCAAATCCCGGGCAAGATAAATATCAATCTTCTCATTGCAGAAAGCCACCGTGGTATAGATGGAATTCAACAGCTCGACCCTGTCGCAGGTGTAACCGGTCTCCTCCTCCAGCTCACGCATGGCCGCCTTTGCCGTAGGCTCCTCACGGCCGTTCAGACCTCCCGCAGGAATCTCCAGCGTCTCCCGCTCCAGAGCATTACGGTACTGCCGCACCATCAAAAGCTTGCCGTCCTCACGCACCGCCACTACAGCCGCCGCTCCCTTGTGGTCTATCAAATCCCACTTTGCCGTGTTTCCGTTTGGAATCAGCATGGTATCCTGGTAATAATCTATGATAGCGCCCTTTGCTATCAGTTCCCGCTTCAGCCTCTTATACTCATCCATCTCTCTGTCTCCCATACACACAAAGTGCTGTCCCCGCCCTCCGAAGATTTTCCGACAGCGTCAGCATCCCGCCATTTTCCATGCCATATGCCCTGATGCCCGGCTTCAGGCCTCATTCCTGCCCTCAAGCAGTTTCTCCACGCTCACCAGCTTCACACACAGCACAAACAGATCCGTTGCCATCTGCATTTCCCCGGGAGTGGGGAATGACGGCGCAATACGGATATTGCTGTCCCTGGGATCCTTTCCATAGGGGAAGGTAGCGCCTGCACCGGTCAGCACCACTCCCGCCTCCCTGCATTTTGCCACGATTGCTTTTGCACAGCCCTCCATGGCGTCAAAGGAGATAAAATATCCGCCCTTCGGCTTTGTCCATGTGCCGATCTCAAGCCCTGACAGCTCCCGCTCCAGAACAGTTTCAACCGCCTCAAACTTGGGACGCATCAGCGCCGCATGTTTTCTCATATGCTCCCTGATGCCGTCAAAATTTTTGAAATAGCGGACATGACGAAGCTGGTTGATCTTATCGTGGCCGATGGTCTGAATGGCCATGGTTCTCCTGATGCATTCCAGATTCTTCTGGGAGGAGGCAATGGCCGCCACGCCCGCACCGGAAAAGCTGATCTTGGAAGTAGAAGCGAATTCATATACCATATCAGGATTCCCGGCCTTCTCACACTCGCCAAGAATCTCCAGAATCCGATCCTGCCTCTCCTCCTCATCATAAAGATGATGCACGGCATAGGCATTGTCCCAGAAAATACGGAAATCCTTTGCCGCAGGCTTCAGATTTGCAAACCTTCTCACTGTCTCGTCCGAATAGGAATATCCCTGAGGGTTGGAGTACTTGGGTACACACCAGATCCCCTTGATGCTGTCGTCCCCGGCCACAAGCCTTTCCACCATATCCATATCAGGTCCCTGGGGCGTCATGGGCACCGTAATCATCTCTATGCCAAAATGCTGGGTGATGGCAAAATGCCTGTCATAACCGGGCGCCGGACAAAGGAACTTTACCTTATCCAATTTGCACCAGGGCGTGCCTCCCATAACGCCATGGGTCATGGCGCTGGAAACGGCATCATACATTACATTCAGGCTGGCATTTCCGTAAACAATGACCTGCTCGGCGGAGACACCCATGATATCTGCCATCATGTGCTTTGCCTCTGCCAGTCCGTCCAATACGCCATAGTTACGGACATCGACACCGTCCATGCTCGTCAGATCGCTTCCGGAATTCAGAACATCAAAGATATCCATCCCCATGTCCAGCTGTGCCACAGAGGGCTTGCCCCGGGACATATCCAGCTTCAGTCCCTTCCCCTTGACATCAACAAATTCCTGCTCCAGCTGCTCCTTCAGCAAAAGCAGCTCCTCCCTGCTCAAATCACGATACGCTTTCAAACCCATACCTCCCTGTCATCTTTGGCGGCCCCTCAATGATCATCCGAATCCCTTATCCGAATTTCCTTCTCACCCTGGCGGTTCAGACATCGCCTGAAAAACCCTTCTCAAAATTGCCGTCTGGATTATTGTATACAATCATACATGTGCCTGAACTATAATACTACAAGATAAAAAAAATCACAAGAGAAAAATAAAAAACCGCCGCACTTTTTTGTAAGTACGACGGTTTTCGGCTCTTATGAAATTTTTCAGTCTGAATAGTTGTAACGACTATTTTGCGTAATCAATCACGCGGCTCTCGCGAATCACATTTACCTTGATCTGCCCGGGATATTCCATTTCCGCTTCAATCTTCTTGGAAATATCACGCGCCAGAAGAACCATATCGGCATCTGTAATCTGTTCCGGAACTACCATTACGCGAACTTCACGACCTGCCTGAATAGCAAAAGATTTATCTACACCCTTGAAATTGTTTGTTATATCTTCCAACTGCTTTAATCTGCTGGTATAAGTCTCCAGCGTCTCTCTTCTCGCTCCCGGTCTTGCAGCGGATATTGTATCAGCAGCCTGTACAATACATGCAATCAGGGAAGTGGCCTCCACGTCTCCGTGATGAGATTCCACAGCGTTTACTACGACGGAATTCTCCTTGTACTTACGACACAGTTCCACACCAAGCTGAATATGTGAGCCCTCCATCTCATGATCTACGGACTTTCCGATATCATGAAGCAGACCGGCGCGCTTTGCAAGCCTTACATCCAGCCCCATCTCAGCCGCCAGCAGCCCGGACAGCTGCGCTACCTCGATGGAATGCTTCAAAGCGTTCTGACCGTAACTGGTTCTAAACTTCATCTTTCCCAGCAGTCTGACGAGTTCGGGGTGAATGCCATGTACGCCAACCTCCAGCGTCGCGGCTTCACCTTCCTCCTTCATCATAATTTCAACTTCCTTCTGCGCCTTCTCCACCATCTCTTCGATCCTGGCGGGATGGATGCGCCCGTCCACGATCAGTTTTTCCAGCGCAATTCTCGCCACCTCACGACGAATGGGATCAAAACCGGAAAGAATCACTGCCTCAGGCGTATCATCAATGATCAGATCCACACCTGTCATGGTTTCCAGGGTACGAATGTTCCGCCCCTCACGTCCGATAATCCTTCCCTTCATTTCATC
Organism: uncultured Acetatifactor sp.; assembly: GCA_910586835.1. Taxonomy (GTDB): domain Bacteria; phylum Bacillota; class Clostridia; order Lachnospirales; family Lachnospiraceae; genus Acetatifactor. Next base: position 194 of record CAJUJU010000010.1, on the reverse strand, counting down.
ATTCGGAAGCTGTACGACGGAGATCGTAGTCTCGGAGACATGATCCGCCGCACATCTCTGAATTGCAGACACGACATATTCCTTCGCCTTCTTGTCTGCTTCTTCCTTGGCGCGATGCTCCATTTCCTTGATCATCACAGCCGTTTCATGCTTTACTTCATCTTCAACAATTTTCAATAAGTAGTCTTTTGCCT